>CAZNVX010000365.1:0-3614 GCA_964576225.1 uncultured Christensenellaceae bacterium | reverse complement strand
TTTTTTTCTTTTATTTTACATTGTAATATTACAGTGTCAATGATCATTTTGTCAATGCTGTTTTCCTGTGGCTTTAACAAATACAGATAAAAGTTCTTGACTTGAAGACCATACTTATGTAAACTCCATATGTATTTATTGTTTACATTTAGGAGGGATTATGAAAACAAGACAGCTGTTTGTTTGCGCGTTATTTGCCGCCATGACGGCCGCCAGCGTTTTTCTGCCGCGTATCCCCATTCCGGGAACGCCGCTCATGTTCACATTTCAAACGTTTGTGGTGTTTCTGGCGGGTTTGCTGCTTGAGCCAAAGTATGCGCTCGTCTCGCAGCTCGTTTACATGGCTCTAGGATTGGTCGGGCTGCCCGTATTTATGAGCGGCGGCGGCATTTCATATGTTCTGCAGCCGTCATTTGGCTTTATCATCGGCTTTGGTGTCAGCGCATTCTTGATCAGCCTTCTGGTCAGGAAACAACTGCTCAAATACATCCATTCAGACCGCAAAAAAAGAGCCGTGCTTACGGGCAAAATTGCGCTCTTTTCGCTTGTTTCCATGTCAGTCATGTATGTGATCGCCATTATCTACATGTATTTGATCAACAGTCTGTATCTTGATCAGGCCACGTCGATATTCGTGATCGCCGGCAATGTAGCCGTCTTTCTGCTCATGGACGCTGTGAAGTTTGCCGCCGCCCTGCCTCTGGGCGCTGCGGTACTGCGCCGTTTGCCGGGCACGGTGATGCAAAGCGTGGCAGATAAGACGCCATCGGTACATTAAAAAGGGGCTGCTGTAATGCCGCCCCTTTAAAGGATTCTTATTTCATTTTTTCGGCCCATCCGTAGATCACCGGGATCTTGAAAATATCGTTCTGCGTCGCTTTGATGATGCAGATTACCGATAAAACGATGAATCCGATCCAGGCAATCCAGCTGATTATCGAGAAAAGAATAATGATTCCCCATGCGATCCACATAAATATCGCTGTTAATATCGCCAATACGATGGCTATTGCTACAATAAAACACCCGAGGAAAAGCGATTGCCACGCATGGAGCCTGACCGTTCTGTTATCCTTTTCGGATGCCAGCAGAATAATTGCGCTGATAATGGAGATCACATACGCGAACCAACTGGCTGTCTTCTCATCCATGCCCAGGGAATTCTTTTGATCTGTCATGACCACACACCGCCTTTTTCTTTTATTATACGATGTATGAACCCATATGTAAACCGGTTATTTGCCGGTTTTCAAGCCAGCCGCCACCTTTTGGAGCACGGAGGAATCGAAAGCAAATTCTGACTTTTTCTTCTCTCTCATCTGCCGTTGCGCAATGGAGACCAGCGTATCCACCAGCTCTCTGAATGATACCCCCACAGGCTCCCAAAGATAAAACGCAAAGGAACCGGGAATGGTGTTGACCTCATTGACATAGAGCTGATTGTTCGACTTGTCGATGATATAATCGATGCGCACAACGCCCTTTAAATCGAGCGCTTTGAATATATCCAGCGAAAGCTGCCGGACCCTTTGCGCCATGTCGTGGGGTATATCCGCCGGAATTTTACGCCCAAGCGACTTCATCCCCTTGGACGACCCGCCGCTTAAGTATTTGTCATCGAAGCCGAGAAACGAGCTGGCCGTCACCGGTTGCTCAATTGCACTGGTCTTGGCGTCATTCGGCGTGCCCATCACAGAGCAGTTCACCTCCAAAATGTCAACCACGGCTTTTTCGACAAGCAGACGCCTGTCGTATTTGGCCGCCACATCCATGGCATATATGAGCGCGTCTTTGTTGTCCGCACGGTTAATACCGATGCTCGAACCCAAGTTGGCCGGTTTCACAAAAACCGGGAACCCCAGCGCTGTTTCGACCTTGTCGCAAACGGCATCGCTGTCTTGGAAAAATTCGTCGCGCTCAAAGAAAACCGAATCGAGCACCGGAAACCCAAAACCGACAAAAGCGGATTTCATGATGATTTTGTCCATACCGACCGACGAGCCCACAACCCCCGCGCTTGAATACGGAATGTCGGACAGCTCAAACAAGCCCTGCAGCGTGCCGTCCTCGCCGTGCAGACCATGCATGGCGGGAATCGCCACATCAATCGTGCAGACAGGACGCTGCTTTTTACCGTATTCATACAACGTGGCATCGGCTGCGCAGCTTAAAAAAACGCGCTGCACACCTTTTGCTTTCGGGTCGAATTGTTTGAAGTATCCCACATCCAGCAGCTTTTCCCCGGTATACCACTTTCCGTCTCTGTCGATATAGATGGGTATGATGTTGTATTTTTCTTTATCTGCGCTGGCCATAAGCTGGTTCGCTGTGATGATGGAAATATCGTGCTCAACAGACCGTCCGCCGAAGGTGACCGCAAGATTTTTTTTCATGTCCAATATTCCTTTTCCTTTTTATTCATTGTAATTATCAGGCAGGTCGTTTTCAAAAACCACCACATCGCCCGGGAGAACCAGTTTCCATAGAGCTTGTGACGCCTCGTCAAGCGAGCGGTAAACCTGAATAGATTCCGGACTGAACCCTTGTGAAATCAAACCCTCGTATATGGGGCGGGTATGCTTGGGGCCGACAAGGAAAACGATATCGACCACTGAAGCCATTACCTCGCCAAAGGCATAATTTTCATTTTCTTCCTGATCTCCGAGCTCTACCATGCCGGGCGTCACCACGATTTTGCGCCCCTCAAAGGCAGACAGCACTTCCATCGCGGCACGAACCCCAGACGGGTTGGCGTTGAACGCGTCGTCAATAACCGTGACGCCGCCTGAGGCCGGCAGCAGCTGCAGGCGATGCTCCACCGGCTGGATTTTCCTCACGCCCAATCGAATCTGGGCAGCGCTGAGACCGAGCCGATGCGCGATGCAGGCACAGCCGACAATGTTGATGATGTTGTGCTTGCCAAGAAGGCGTGTTTCACAGGCAATGCGCTCGCTGCCGATCACCAGATCAAACCGGCTGCCAAAGCTGCCGCATCTGATGTTTTCTGCGCGCACATCTGCCGGGCCTTCATAGTCCACTGCAAACAAACACTTTTCGATGGTTGTTTTTTCATAGAGCCCCCGGCAAATGTCATTGTCGGCGGGAAAGAACGCGCAGCCATCCGCAGGCAGGCATTCTATCAGCTCATATTTTGTTTTCGCTATGTTTTCTATGCTGCCAAATGTCTCGAGATGCTGGGGCCCCACGGCAATCAACAGCCCATATTTTGGCCGGACAAGTTCGCCCAGCTCCCGAATATCTCCCGGGTACCGCGCACCCATCTCCGCCACAAAAACCTCATGGGTATTTTTAAGCTGCTCACGCACCACACGCGTCACGCCCATCGGAGTGTTGTAGCTTGAGGGTGGCACCAACACATTGTATTTTTCCGATAAGATCGTCCCAAGTATGAACTTGCAGCTTGTTTTGCCATAACTACCCGTAATACCGATTCGAATTAAATCCTGACGGTCGGCCAGTATACGGCGCGCATCATTTAGATACCATTGCTGAACGGCCTTTTCGACCGGCCTGGCGAAAAGATTTGCGGCCAGCACACCAATCACGATAAGCAGCATGACCAGATAAAAGACCAAGCCGGCAACAGCGGTGCC
>CAZNVX010000364.1:0-3622 GCA_964576225.1 uncultured Christensenellaceae bacterium | reverse complement strand
ACGTAACTGACGACGGATTTCAAGAAATCCTCTTCGATATCCATCAGGCCGGGAAGCTCGCAGAACGCGATTTCCGGTTCGATCATCCAGAACTCGGCGGCGTGCGTCTTGGTGTTGGAGTTCTCGGCACGGAATGTGGGACCGAAGGCGTAAATCTTTTTAAATGCCAGCGCAAAAGTCTCGCCTTCAAGCTGCCCCGTGACAGCGAGGGAGGTGGGCTTGCCGAAAAAATCTTGTGAGACGTCTGTCTTGGCGCCCGGCCGCTGCGTGGTGACGGTGAATGTGTTGCCTGCGCCTTCTGCATCGTTTCCGGTGATGATGGGCGTATGAACGTACAGGAAGCCCTGTTGTTCGAAATAACTGTGTATCGCGAAGGATGCCAGGCTTCGGATACGAAACACTGCTTGAAAAAGGCGCGTTCGCGGCCGCAGATACGCGATCTCGCGCAAAAACTCAAGCGAATGCTTTTTAGGCTGCAAAGGGTAGTCTTCAGGGCAGTCGCCAATAAGGCCGATATCACTGGCTTTTAGCTCATAACCCGCTGATTTTCCTTGGGAACGGGCAAGACGGCCGCGTACGCAGACCGCCGTACCCACTCGAATGGCGCTGATCCGGTCAAACCCGGCAGTGCTTTGATCATAAACCACCTGAAGAGACGGAAAGCAGGTGCCGTCAAAAAAATCGATGAATCCAAAGGTTTTCTGGCGCCTGTGGTTGCGAATCCAACCCTTAAGTATGACTTCCTGATCGAGCCGATCTTCCGGCATCGCCAGCAGCTGTTTCAAATCGGTGTATGACATGTTGCGTATACCTCTTATGTTTTATGGGCCAAGATACCAATGGGTTCTGCCCGATATGATTATATCATATTTTCATGGATATAATTCTTAACGTATAAGACGGCGAAACATTAGGGATAAGCAGAGAATAGATGGCATATGGAAGCAAATGCTCCGAATCCATCGGGTTTGTTCAAGGTTTGTTTTCTTGACACCCATTCTGATATCAAAGTAAAATTTAGTGGATTAATGATTGCCTGCCTGAACTCTAAAGGAGGGACATGCGAAACAATCTGCGGTTGATGCTCAAATCGATATGGAAGAATTTAGAAGGCTTGCGTCTTTTTCTATCCCGGCCGAGGCGTCTGGGAAAGTGGAAGGTTAAGCCGAGGTTTATAATGATCTGCGCGGCAGCCGTGATTGTCTGTGTGGCGGTGGTTCTTGTGATCACCGTGCCCGGAAAAAGCGGCGATAAGTCGGCAATGGCTGGATTGGTGCCGAATCCGGAAGATGGCATAAAATCCGGCAGTATTCAGACGCCCATGATAACACCGCCTGCCACGGCGACTCCGCCACCTTTGCCGACAACTAAACCGGAACCGGCGCCCACGCCCATGCAGCTCAAAAGAGGGATGACGTCCGAAGAAGTCGAAAAGCTTCAAGAAAGACTGATGGAACTCGATTACATGGAACGCGATCTGCCGACGGACTATTTCGGGCCGGTCACTGAATATTCTCTGGAGCTGTTTCAGCGCAAGCATGGCCTGCAGATCGACGGCATTTATGGGGATGAAACAAAACAGCTGCTTTTTTCGGATCAGGCCAAAAAGTATACGGTGACCATCGGGATTACCGGAACGGATGTCCAGGAAATACAAAAAAGGCTGAATGATCTTGATTATCTTGATAAAGTGACGGACTATTTCGGTGATGAAACCGAGGCGGCTGTCAAGGAGTTTCAGAAGAAAAACGGCCTGACGGTGGATGGCAGCGTGGGTTCACAAACCAGGGAAGTGCTGTTTTCAGACAGCGCAAAAGCGTTCTTCTATTCCATCGGCACCTCGGGTGATGAGGTGATGAAACTTCAAAAACGGCTGTTTGCGCTGGGGTACCTGACCACAGAGCCGGATGGCGTGTTTGGCAAGGATACAGAAAACGCGATCAGACGTTTTCAGCAGAGAAACGGTTTTATCGATGATGGTTACGCCGGTCCTCAAACCCGGACGCTGCTTTTCTCAAGCGATGCAGAGAAAAACGCCCTTGGCGTGGGCGACAGCGGCATCGATGTAATCAATGTTCAAAAGCGGCTTATCGAGCTGAAGTATCTGAGCGGCAAAGCGGACGGCTATTTCGGATCCAATACCGAAGGCGCGGTGAAAGCTTTTCAAAAGAGGAACGGCCTGACTGAAGACGGTAAAGTGGGCGCGAAAACCTTAGGCGTACTGCTTTCAGACGCGGCCAAAAAGGCGTCTTCGAGCAGTGGTTCCTCCGGCGGTTCCTCCGGCGGTTCCTCCGGCGGTTCAGGCGGCGGAAGCAGCAGCGCGCGTGAAAAATCTGTGGATGCACTGATCAAGGTCGCCAGATCTAAACTGGGCGCTAAATATGTACGCGGCGCCAAGGGCCCGAACTCGTTTGACTGCTCCGGCTTTGTGTATTGGTGTCTGAATCAGATTGGCGTGAAACAGGGATATATGACGTCGGCCGGTTGGGCGGCCTCAAAAAAATACCCCGTGGTGGAGAGCCTGGACAAGCTAAAGCCCGGCGATATTATTTCTTTCAAAGGTCATGTGGGTATTGCCTTAGGGGGCGGAAAGATGATTGATGCGGCGCCAAGCGGGGGCGGCGTGCGGATTGGCAACCTGAGCCATTCTTATTGGATCAGGAATTTTATTCGGGCTTACAGGGTTCTTTAAACAAGACAGACAAAAAACCGGGCCGCGGCGCCCGGTTTTTTTGTACGTGAGCCTTAAGCTTTTACGCTATCGTTTGCCGTATTTGTATGTCGTATCGAACATGGCCTGAATATTCTCCGTCTTTGCATCGTCCACCATCGTTCCTGTATCCATGATGAACCCGCCGCCAGGCGCACATGTGTCAATCAGCCATTTACAGTAATCCGTCACTTCCTCAGCTTTTCCGTACGAAAGCAGGAAAGCCGGAACATTGCCCATGATGCACGAATGGCCACCCAATACCTTTTTCGCTTTCTCCATATCCGTATACTCAAACGAGTAAATCACTTTTCCCGGTGGCACCTCTTTCAAATACTCAAGACGGTTGTTGTATGCCCCTTCAACATAAATAACCGGTGTTAACCCTGAATCGGCAACCGCAGTAATATAGCGCCTGAGCGTGGGCCAATAGAATTTCTCGAACTGTTCGTTGGACATAAATTCGTCCACACCCTTATGCAGCCAAAACCACACAAAGGGCGTTGCTTTGCCGCTGCATCCCGCAATGGTGTCCCTTATCGCAAATTCGGCCATGATTTCCGTCAGCTTTAAAAGCTCATCGGGGTGATCGTGTATGTCCATCAGAATACCAGGCGTGCCGCGCAGCGAATCACCCAGCATATCAAACGGCGCATAAGCAAATCCTGCATACAAAAGGGGAATGCCGAACTCCGTCTTCATGCGCTCGTCATAATTGGCAAGCTTTATGAACCAGTCCATCAGGTTCTTACCCGTTTCAACCATGGCCTCAAAGGTTTGTATCACTTCGGGATCCGAGCATGCCGCCAACGCGCCCATATGACCGAACCACATGCTGTTGCGGAAATCAAGCTTGGCGAGGCCCGCAAATTTTGAAAAGCTCCGGGGCATCCATTTGTTCATCATAAACTT
>CAZNVX010000363.1:0-3644 GCA_964576225.1 uncultured Christensenellaceae bacterium | reverse complement strand
CATCGCCAACGAGGAGGACTGCCAGAAATCGCTGGGCATACGGTCGGATGTGTGTGTGGAAAGCGGCAAGCTGGACACGTGCCGTTATGAGGATATCAGCAGCTGTGTGCTGCGGGCATATCCCGGCTTAAAGATGATCGCCATCACGCTTCGGGAAAGCGAAAGTGCCGACATCAACGGCTGGGCGGCCTGCCTGAACGACGGAGAGCGGTTCATTCTCAGCCGCCGGTATGTAATTCGCGATATCATCGATCGGGTGGGCGGCGGTGACGCGTTTGCGGCAGGGCTGATATATGGACTGAACGCCTATGCTGACACCGAGAAGGCACTGTCTTTTGCCGTGGCTGCAAGCTGCCTGAAGCACTCAATTCCAGGAGATTTTAATCGGATCACGGTGGATCAGACTGAGACGCTGATGAACGGTGACGGCTCGGGAAGGGTGCAGCGATAACAGATTTGGAATAAACGTTTAAACCGGCAAAAGAAAAGGCGGACGGAATTAAGGCGAATTATATGGTTTTTCACAACCCACTCATAGACCGGTTTTTTCCTCCGGAACAGGGGGTGTGGCCAAATATGTGCGATGGACAAGTCTGTGGGCGTGTGTTCGATCCCAATACGTGTCCGGCAGTTCGGAGATCGCGCTGGCTGCATCCCCATGTTTTGTTCCGGAGGAAAAACTGGTATCTGTAGCGAAAGTATAAGAGGGCTGAATAATTGGGGAGGCATCACAATGAAACTGCAGCTGGCGCTGGACGTTTATGACACACCGCAGGCCTTGTCTTTGCTGAAAGGGCTGGTGGATGTGGTGGATATCGTGGAAATCGGTACGCCGATGATCATCAGGGAAGGGCTCCGTGCGGTGGGGGCGGTCAAGGAGGCTTACCCGGAGTTGACGGTGCTGGCGGATGCTAAAATTATGGACGGCGGAACATTTGAAGCGGAGTGTGCGTTTGAGGTGGGAGCCGACATCGTCACGGTGCTCGCCGTCGCGGAGGATGCCACCATCCGCAACGTTGCGGTGGCAGCCGATAAGTTCGGCAGGCGCGTGATGGCGGATATGATCGCCGTGCGGGATTTTGAAGAGAGGGCGATAATACTGGACGGATTCGGCCTTGATTACCTGTGCGTGCACACAGCGTTTGACGTTCAGGCCACGGGCAGCAGCCCCCTTGACGGGCTCAGGCGTATCAAGCGCGTGATTCACCGGTCGGAGGTGGCTGTGGCCGGCGGCGTGAGGCTGGAAACCTTGCGCGAAATCGCGGCGCAACAGCCTGCAATTGTGGTGGTGGGCATGGGCATTACCGGTCAGGAGGACCCGCGTGCGGTGGCTGAGCAGATGAAAATGGTGTTGAAGGAGGCCAAAGCATGAATGCTGTGGAATACAGTCTGGAGATTCTGGATGAGCTTAAGGCAACGCTTGCGCGTGTGGACGCAGCCGGGAGCGAGGAGATTGTGTCGCGTATCGTTAAAGCGAGGCGTATCTATGTGGCAGGCGGGGGCCGGTCACTGTTGATGCTCAAAAGCTTTGCCATGCGGCTGATGCATTTGGGGCTTTTGACTTACGTGGTGGGGGAAACGATAACGCCAGCCATCGGATATGGGGATTTGCTGTTGATTGGTTCCGGCTCCGGAGAAACGGGCAGCCTCGTCAGCATGGCCGGAAAAGCGAAGCAACTGGGGGCTTCGATGGCGCTGATCACCATATTTCCGCAGTCAAGCATTGCCGAAATGGCGGATGCAGTTATACAGATTATGGCGCCGACCTCCAAAGCTTCCAGTGCATACACCTCGATCCAACCGGGCGGCTCATGTTTTGAGCAGAGCATGCTGATATTGCTGGACGCCATCATCATCCGGCTGGCGCAGGAGCTGAAAGTGGAAGCCAACGCGGAAATAGGCTTAAGGCACGCGAATATCGAATAAATAATTGAGTTTTTAGCTTGAAGTTCCATCGAGAATAAACCAAAGGAGGAGTTAAAATGAATAAAGCGAAACAAGCAAGACGCTTAAACGAAGAGGGGTATAATTGCTGCATGTCGGTCGTAAAACCCTTTATTACGGAAATGGATGTGGACCAAGATCAGATTATTAAGATCGCATCGTCTTTAGGCGGAGGGCTGGGTTACTTGAGGGAAGTGTGCGGCGCCGTCACAGGCATGGCCATGGTTCTCGGTTTAAAGTATGGATATCTGCATGGATTTAAGGATGAAGAGGACAAAAAAGCAAAAGCGGAACATTATGCTCTCGTGAAGCAGCTGGGAGAGTTGTTTAGACAGAAGGCGGGCGCGCTTACCTGCCGGGATCTGCTTCATCTAGATGAGAATGACAATGTGCTTCCGGGATATGAGAACATGGAGAAACCTTGTCCAAGCCTGGTTGAGACGGCCGCAGAGATTCTCTCAGAATATATTTCTGCCAGAGAAGATGTATAACCCGAAGCGTGTTTTAAGGTTTCTGGGAAAGGGGAAGTGAATAGAAAATTACCCCATTGAAGGAGGTTTTTTATGAGAGATATCATCAAAAGAATACTCATTAATGACAGAATCGCCATCGTGACCGGAGGCCATTCCGGAATCGGGCGCGGTATTGTGGAAGCATTCGCCCAAGCCGGAGGTCATATCGTCATCGTAGGACGGCGCAAAGAGCTTGGAGAACAAGTGGCGGAAAAAGTCAAAAATGATAATGGCGTTGAAACTTTGTTTATTCAGGCAGACATCACGAACAGATGTGACATCGACAGGGTTGTTGAACTGACGATGGAGAAGTTCGGAAGAATCGATATACTGGTGAACAATGCAGGCATATGCCATCATGAGAACGCCGAGACGGTCAGCTACGAGAACTGGAGAAAAGTGATGGATGTCAATCAGGACGGCCTGTTTTTTATGTCTCAGGCTGTGGGCAGGGTGATGATAAAACAGCAGTCAGGTAATATTATCAACATCTCTTCAAACTCCGACAACCTTGTGATGACCCCTCAAACACAAACAGGTTATAATGCGACCAAAGGTGCTGTCGATATGATTACCAAGTGTCTGGCATATGAATGGGCAAAGCATAATATCCGTGTCAATGCGATAGCGCCCGGATATGTAGAAAGTGAGATTTGGCCTGAAGGAACCCGGTCAGACGGCAAAAGATGGCGGGACGTTTGGCTCGACATGATCCCCATAGGCCGCTTTGGCCTACCGGAAGAAATCGGGGCGTTGGCGCTGTTCCTGGCTTCTGATATGGCGGCGTTTATGACAGGCTCCGTCATACTGATAGACGGCGGCTATTCATTAACTTAGGGCTTTAGAAGCTATGGTAAGGCCTGCCCAATGGCGTGGAGCGGTGGAGCGGCTTGAGAACCAGTATAATTGAGCGCCGCCGCTATCAACATGCTGGAAATAATCATGTGACCGTTTAGCATGTTAAACACAAAACAACTCAAAAAACGACAATACAAGACAGGATAAAAAGTGGTTAATATGTGAGCCCTTATTTATAATGATACGCAGGAAGCATTTTTTATGGAGGCAATCCTGTGAAAAAGTTATCGCTGAGAACGATAATATTAGCGATCGAAGTACTGTTAGCCGCCATCGTATTGGGTTCAGTTGAAGAGACTGATGCCGCAGTATTCAGAAACAGATCTCTGC
>CAZNVX010000362.1:1882-3648 GCA_964576225.1 uncultured Christensenellaceae bacterium | reverse complement strand
ATACATCGACCGGTCCGCCTGCTCGATCAGCGCGTCCAGTTTCTGCCCGGCCTGCAGCGGCGCAATACCGAAGCTGCAGGTGAGCCTCACAGCCGGTTTGAACGCGTGCCGGCTGATCGCCCCCTGCACACGCTCCATCAGCTTTTTCGCCTCGGCAGGGCTGGTATATGGCAGCAGTATTACGAATTCGTCGCCGCCCCAGCGCACACACACATCGTCCTTGCGCATCTGGGTACGCATCACCTGTGCCATATCAACCAACACGGTATCGCCGGCAATGTGCCCGTGCGTGTCGTTGATCTCCTTCATGTTGTCCACATCAATCACCACCAGCGACAGCGGCAGCCCATGCCTCTCGGCCCTGTCCATCCATTTGGCCGCTTCTTCCTCCAGCCTGACTCGGTTGCCGATACCCGTTAAGGGATCCGTCGCATAGTCGCGCAGCAGCTCCGCTTTGGACACATACTCGCGGTATTGATACGCCCGGTAGTGCAGTGCAAATATGGCGCACAGCGCCGATACCACGACAAGATAGACAATACCGGCCGTGACCTGTCCGCCGTCAATGTTCTTGCCGAAAAACAAGGATGCGCCGATAAAACCGGTCACGCCGATAACGGACACAACCAGCATATTGATCCAATTGTTCGGCGTCATGAATACCAGCATCACGATCACCATCATGCCCACCATCTGGATGGTATAATCCGGTTCCGGGTACAGATAAAACACATACAGAAAGATGCCGAGCGCCACGACCTCCAGAAATGTCACCCCTATCGCATAAACACGGAAGGTTCTGAGTTTTGACACCCATATCAGGCCGGCCAGCGTCATGATGGAATAAACGACTCTGAGCGCAATCACCGCGGTTGCGGCGCTGCCGCCCAGATGGATCAGATCGGGTATCAGCAGCAGCGCGTTAAACACGCCGATGGTGATCATCAGCGCCTTGATCACGGGACGCATAGCTTTGAGCCGATAGTTTTGAAAGGCGTCCAGCGTTTCCGGGCGCCCCTTGAAAAACAGCTTCATGCCTGCTTCTCCAGTATTCTGTCCGCCACATACAAGCCGTGCGCCGCCGCATGAGACAGCGAGCGCGTGAATCCCGCGCCGTCCCCGATGGCATACAGCCCCGGGCAGCCGGACAGCTCAAAGTTTTCCGAAGCCGGCCGTGCGGAATAATATTTGCATTCGATGCCGTACAACAGCGTATCATGGTTGGCCGTGCCGGGCGCCACGCGGTCCAGCGCGTGCAGGGTTTCGATGATGTTATCGAGCTGACGCTTTGGCATGCACAGGCTCAGATCCCCCGGCACCACCGCCAGCGTGGGCGCCGTCGTGGAGGCCTTGAGCCTTGCCGCGTCGGTGCGCCGCCCCGCCTCCAAGTCTCCCAGACGCTGCACCAGCACGCTGCCGCCGCTGATCAAATTCGCGAGAGACGCCACATACCGCGCATACTCAATGGGGTCTTTAAACGGCTGCGTGAATTTGATGGTGGACAGCAGCGCAAAATTGGAGTTCTGCGTCTTTTTATCCTCGCCCTTGTATGAATGCCCGTTCACAGTCAGCACACCGTCGGTGTTCTCCATCACCACACTGCCCCGCTCGTTGAAGCAAAACATCCGCGTGATGTCGCCGTAGCCATGGCTTCTGTACCAAATCTTCGGCTCATATATCTTTTTGGAAAAATGCTCCCAAACCAGCGCAGGCAGCTCCACGCGCACGCCGATGTCCACCTGGTTGTTGGTCATGACGACGCCGTT
>CAZNVX010000362.1:0-1872 GCA_964576225.1 uncultured Christensenellaceae bacterium | reverse complement strand
GCGCGGCTGCCCACACGCCCCACGGCGAATATGATCACATCCGCGCTCAGCTGGCCGTCGCGGGTTTGCAGCGTATGCGTCTGCTTGTCCACATCCGTCACTTCGGTGCGCGTCAATATCTCCACACGCTGCGCCACATCCGCCACCATACGCTTCATCGTCTCATAATTCGCATCCGTTCCCAGGTGCTTTAAGCTCGCCTGCTGCATATGCAGATCATACCGGATGCACAGCTTTTTGAGGTCATTGTCGGGCGCATACCGTTCCTTGGACGCGCCGAAGCCCACCAGCAGCGCATCCGCCTGCTCGATATAATCAATCACCGTGGCCTGCGGCAGATAGTCGGTCAGCCAGCCGCCGTATTCTGTGGATATCACGTATTTACCGTCGCTGAACGCCCCGGCGCCTGCCATGCCCTCCATAATGGCGCAATGCTTGCAGTACAGGCATGAATCCGCCTTTTTGGTGATCATCGGGCAGCTGCGGTGTTCCAGCGCGGCCCCCTTTTCTATCAGGACGATACGGGAAGCCGGGTTGGCGCTCGACAGCCGGTGCGCCGCCATCAGGCCGCTGATGCCGCCGCCGATAATGGCCACGTCATAATGTGCTCGTTTGCTTTTCATGAGATACCCTTTCTGCTTGGATAAACACGCCGATAAGTAATTATACCACTGCAATACGCGGTCAAACAAAACATTTCCCGCCAACACGGCAAAAGATGCCGCTTTTCTGCCGGCCTTTTTCCTTGTGCATGGAAAAAGAGCGGCGTCACCCGCTCCCCTGACCAGTTCTTAGATGTTTGTATGCTAATCAGACTGCCCCCCCAGATGTTCCGCGAAAAAGCTCTCCATCGCGGCGTAGAACTTCAGCCGCGCCTGCAGTGTGTTAAAGCCATGTCCGGTATCCGGGAACAGCATATATGTCACCGGCACGCCCGCCTTTTCAAGCGCTTCCACCATCTGATCCGACTCGCTCTGCGGCACGCGCACGTCGTTCTCCCCCTGCGCGATCAGCAGCGGTATCTTGATATCTTCCGCAAAATAAAGCGGCGAGCGCGCTTTCATATCTTCCGCCTCGGTATCCGGGTCTCCCACCGAGCGGATAAGCGCCTGGTATTCCACCGACCATTGGGGCGGAATCGACCTGATGAACGTCAGCAGGCTCGACGGCCCGAACGCGTCCACCGCGCACTGGAACACGTCGGACGAAAACGCGGCGCATACCAGCGCCTCATAGCCGCCGTAAGACGCGCCATACACACCCACCCGCTCCGGGTCGGCCCACCCCTGCTCCACGGCGTAATCCACAGCGTCCAGTATGTCCTGATGCATCTTGCGGCCCCATTCCTTGTCGCCCGCCAGCAGAAAATCCTTGCCGTAGCCCGAAGATCCGCGGTAATTGACCTGCAGCACCAGATAGCCCCGGTTTGCAAGGAACTGCACCTCCGGGTCATATTCCCAGGTATCCCGCACCCATGGGCCGCCGTGAACCAGCACCACCGTCGGCAGCCCTTTCCTGTCGGCGCCGACAGGAAACGTGTGATACCCTTCGATCACCAGGCCATCGCTCGCCGTATACGCGAACGGCTCCACCGGCGAAAGATTGAGTTCTTTTAGCTCAGGGCGCGCGTTATACAGGAACATGGCGCGCTTTGACGCCATATCATAGACATAATAATCCGCCTCGCTGGTGTCCGATACATACCGCACCAGCCAGTACTCGTCGTCGCTGCTCGACCCGATGATATCGAACACCCCGTTGCCCACCGCGCTCAAGGCCTCGTAATCTGCCTGAAAGCTCTCATCCAGCACATGCCACTCAATCTTCTGCGCGTATACGTTCACAGCCGTCACCTTGTCGAGCTCAAGGTCC
>CAZNVX010000361.1:1519-3650 GCA_964576225.1 uncultured Christensenellaceae bacterium | reverse complement strand
ACGCGATCTCTGCAATCTCGTCTTTAAAAGAACCCTCAAGGCCGGCAAAACCGACGACCTCTCCTTTGTACACCTTAAACGACAGATTCCTCAGATGGTCGCTGTATACGTTCCGGAATTCCATGATCGGCTCGCCCATGTCCTCGGGGCGTTCGTGGTATTCCCGGTCGTACATCTTTGCATCACCGGTCATGGCCGCAATCAGTTTGTCCCGGTCATACTCATCAATATTGACCGTGGCCACATTCTGACCGTTTCGCAATACCGTGATCCGGTCGCCGATATTGAACACCTCATCCAAATGATGGGTGATATAAACAATACCCTTGCCCTCATCCCGAAGCTTTTTGAGCGTGCTGAAAAGCACCTGTCTCTCAGAACTGTCCAGCGGTGCCGACGCTTCATCGATCAGCAGTATTTTGCTTTCGGCAGCCAGCGCTTTGCATATCGCGATAACCCCCTGTTCAGACACCTTAAGCTCCTCAACAGGGACATCCACGTTAATCGTTATTCCGAACTTGTCGATGAGTTCAAGCGACATTTTTTTCATTTTGGCAAAATCAAATCGCTGTTTGCCTTTTGACGTCTTATATATTTCATTACCCATGAATATATTCTCGACGGCATTGAGCGACGGCACCAAGTCTCTGTGCTGTTGAACGGCATAGACGCCATATCTTCTCGCGGTGATTGGATTATCCATGACCACAGGCTTATCCTCCAAGCTGATATTGCCTGTGTAGTTATCATATATTCCCGTTAATATCTTAACCAGTGTGCTTTTTCCCGCGCCGTTTTCTCCGCAAAGGCAGTGTATTTCACCCGCCCTCAATTCGAATTCAACATCAAAGAGAATCTGGATACCTGAAAACGATATATTGATATTTTTCGCTTCCACAAGTAACATAGCAGACCTCCAAATCCTTTGATCTCATATCATTACATTCTGTGACCCAGTCAGCAATTGTACGCAGACCCGCCCGTTAAGCGGGCGAGCCTGCGTCAATCATCTGATTTACTTTGTTTTACCGTTAAGCAACGCCACGTTCATTTATTCTGTCGTATAAGCCTCGAACTCAGCAAGCCAGGCTTCCGGATCCGGCTGATTCCAATAGGACATCGGATAGTACTTTTTCACCATTTCCGGATTTTCGGGGACCATGATGGCATAGCTGCCGACATCGGACGGAACGAACGAGATGCCTCTCGCATCCAGCTCAGCCACGATCGCTTTAAGCTCAGCCATCTTCTCGGGGGTCTCACCGGTGAAGTCTCTCTGCGGTGCGCAGATAACAGCCGGGAAGTTCGCGCCAGCGCCATTGAGGTACTGGATCGCATACTCGAACGCGATCATGCCGAAGAACGGCGGGCACTCTGCAATCTCGGCGATGTCGCCGTCGATGATTCCCTGCAGACCGGCCTTCAAACCGTCAACCGTCCAGATCCATCCAAGCAGCTCGGTACGGCCAGCGGCCTTGATTTCTTCCACGGCCACCACAGCGGACGTGTCGCACGAAGCCACAACACCGTCGATCGTGCCGGCGGGTTTCGCCTGCATGATGTCCTTCATGGCCTGCGCACTCTTCGCAGCGTCAAACTCACCTGTCACGCTGATCACGACCTTGATGTCCGGATAATCAGCCAGCACGCGGCGAACGCCTGCCGAACGGTGGATGGACGGGGAAGATCCGAGGATACCGGAAATCTCAGCGATGTTTCCTTTGTGCTCCCCATTCTTTTTCATCATGTCATCCACAATACGGACGCCGTTCATCACGCCTTCTTCATAACCGTCGATCTGAATCGCGCAGATGTACTGACCTTCGCCAGGGGTTCTCGAAACCGTTCTGTCAAGAGTCATGTACGGGATGCCGGCTTCTTCGCACATATCACCCACAACCGCCAAAGGCTCGGATTCATTGGGGCTCATCAGCAGAATGTCAGGGCTCTGAGCCAGAAGGCTCTGGGCATCCTGCACCTGCTTTGTGCTGTCAGCGCCGGAGTTCGCTTCGATAATGGTTGTACCAAAACGCTCGTTGTATCTTCTGCCGTAATCGGACAGATCCTCCCAGAACGTACGGCGCCATTCGTTCGCCATATCACCGTTGGAAAGAGCCACTGTGTAGTCCGC
>CAZNVX010000361.1:0-1419 GCA_964576225.1 uncultured Christensenellaceae bacterium | reverse complement strand
TACGGCGCCATTCGTTCGCCATATCACCGTTGGAAAGAGCCACTGTGTAGTCCGCAGCCGGAATCGCACCGATTTTGTCAATACCCGGCAGGAACTGCGCGGGGAAATCCACCGGAGTGATCGGCTCGACACCAGCCGGTTGCTCGGCAGCCGGTTCTTCGGCAGCCGGTTGCTCGGCAGCCGGTTCTTCGGCAGCCGGTTGCTCGGCAGCCGGTTGCTCGGGAGCAGGTTGCTCAGCGCCACCACCACAGGCAGCAAGGCCAAACACCATTGCCATCACCACAATCAGCACAACCAGTTTTGCAAGTTTAGTCATTAACAATTTCCTCCTTTCAAAAACCACCATTTTTATGTTGCTTTAACGGGACCAAAGCTTGCATCCGGGTCACCGAATGCAAAACTGTATAAACGTAACTTTCGCGGTCATCAACGGTCTGCGTCGAAGTGTCTGCATTTTATACTTCGACATACTCAATGTCAAGCATGTTGCACAAAAACTTCCATCTGCGTGATACGTCCCCAATGTTGATCACTTCATGATGGGTGCCGCCGGCACTGAGCCATCCTTCCACGCACGTTTCCACACCGCTGTCCGGACGGAACCATATATAGGGCATCTCAGCGCGAATCATATCCGTTTTAGGCAGTATATCCCCCATGGCGACCACAAGGCGGAATTTGTCGCCGGATACATTCACCAGGGATGTCAGCGTCGCCCGGCCGTACTCAGGCGTGAAAATTGGTGTCGGCGGGTTCTCAAGGCCGCCCTCGCCCAGATACCTGTCAATCAGTTTGGGCTTCTGATCCTTGCGGCAGGATGCCCAGTTGCCTTCGCCCGCATGGCAGAATATGATGGCCTTTTCCACAAAGTCCATCGTATACATCTCGGTGAAGTTGGCGTTGGGCACATCGCCGATGCAGTGCGCCGCCGCTGTCATGGCCGCGCAGTTGGCGTCGCCTTCGGCCGCATAACCGTAACCGTCTGCCAGCAGGTGCGAGGCAGCGAGCAGCGGAAGCTGCCGGAAGCGCCCGTCGGCTCCCAGCATGTCAAAATGCGCTGTGTAGGCCGCAAGATCCCTGTCTTCCAGATATTTTTTAAACGCGAGGTACATCTTGTTCGCGTACGCATGGCTGTCGTAGGAGAGATTGGGATCCATGTCAAACACCTGACGGTCTCTCTCGATCACTGCGTCAACCTCTTGCTTGGTCACCTTCTCCATATAGCTGTAAATCGTCCCCATCGAATCATGATAACACTCGGGCCCGATCTTTTTGAAGAAAGCCATGTCATCGCCCATGATATCGCCCATACCGGCCATTTTTCCGATCACGCCCACCTTCATCCGCCGCATAAACGTATACGTCTGCGCCGCTTTGGCAAAGTCGGTTACGAACTCAACAAAGCGCGGCTCATGCCAG
>CAZNVX010000360.1:0-3658 GCA_964576225.1 uncultured Christensenellaceae bacterium | reverse complement strand
ATGTTCTCGTCGTAAAGCGCGTCATAAAGCTTGATCACCTTGCCGCCCGGATATCCGAACACGGTCTTTACGTTCTCGCGCTTTAAGCACTCCATTATGATCTGAACGCCTGTCATCTGCATAATAAATCCCCCTTTTACTGCAGCACAGCCCCTTTGTCTGCTGAAGACACCAGCCGTGCATACCGGCCCAGCCAGCCGCTCTTGACGCCGGGTTCCCTCTTGCCCAGTCCGGACAATCTCTCCTGAATCGTATCATCGCCCACCAGCAGCTGCAAACGACGCGCCGGTATGTCGATATCGATCATATCGCCTTCCTCAATCACCGCGATAATACCCCCGGCCTGTGCCTCCGGTGACACGTGACCAATCGCCGCACCGCGCGTGGCGCCCGAAAAACGACCGTCAGTGATCAGCGCCACCGTTTTGTCTTTGCCCATTCCGGCAAGTGCCGACGTTGGGCCCAGCATTTCGCGCATGCCCGGGCCGCCGGCCGGGCCTTCGTAACGGATGACCACGACGTCTCCGTCATTGATCTGTTCTGCATATATTGCCTTGATCGCTTCTTCCTCGCTGTCAAACACGCGCGCCGGGCCCTGGTGCTTCATCATCTCGGGCGCGACGGCAGATTGCTTGACAACGGCGCCGTTCGGCGCAATATTACCGCGCAGCACAGCGATGCCGCCTTGCTTTGAGTATGGTTCCGCCACCGTCTTTACCACGTTTGTATTGAGTATACGAGCGCCTCTTAATGCTTCGCCCAGCGTGATTCCGGCCACACACATTGCGCTGCCGTCAATCAGATTGTTTTCCAACAATTCATTCAATACGGCGTAAACGCCGCCCGCATCGTACAGATCCACCAGGTGCGTCGCGCTCGCGGGCGCAAGGCGGCACAGGTTGGGCGTGCGGCGGCTCACCGCATCCACAAGATCGAGGCTCAATACCACGCCGCACTCGTGCGCAATGGCAGGCAGATGGAGCACCGAGTTGGTGGAGCAGCCGAGCGCCATATCCAGTGCTAACCCGTTCTCAAATGCTTTGGCTGTCATAATGTCGAGCGGTTTTAAGTCCATTTCCAGCAGCTTCATCAGCTGTTCGCCGCTCTCCTTGGCGAAGCGGATACGCGCGCCGTGCACAGCGGCAATGGTGCCGTTTCCGCTCATCGCCATACCGAGTGCCTCTGTCAGGCAGTTCATGCTGTTGGCTGTGAACATGCCGGAACAGGAACCACAGCCCGGGCAAACGGTGTTTTCCAAAGTATTCAGATCATCCAGTGTCATTTTCCCCGCGTTATATGCCCCCACCGCCTCGAACGCCGTGGTCAGGCTGGCGTCGCGGCCTTCAAGATCCTTACCGGGCAGCATGGGGCCGCCGCTGCAGAATATTGACGGCCGGTTGAGCCGTGCCGCCGCCATCAGCATACCGGGCACAATTTTATCGCAATTGGGTACGAAAGCCACCGCGTCGAATCCATGGGCGCTGACCATTGACTCGATGGAGTCCGCGATCAGCTCGCGAGAGGCCAGCGAATACTTCATGCCGGCGTGACCCATTGCAATACCGTCACACACGCCAATTGACGGAATCATGACAGGCGTGCCGCCTGCCGAACGGATACCTTCCGCCACCGCGCGTGAAATCTTGTCCAGGTGGATATGACCGGGCACGATTTCACTCGCCGCATGCACCACGGCCACCAGCGGACGGGAAAGCTCACCATCCGTGTATCCCATCGCCTTGAACAATGATCTATGGGGCAATCTGTCCGCACCTTTTTTAACGCTGTCGCTGATCATTAACATTCCTCCAGTCCGGCGAGCACCCTGTCCGCCATCTGAGATGTAGCAAGAGTGGCCTCACCCTTTAATGCAATATCCTTTGTACGCGCCCCGCCAGACAATGCGCTATCGACGGCAGCCTCAATAGCGCTGGCCGCCGCTTCCTGCCCCAGCGAATAGCGCAGCATCATTGCCGCCGACAATATGGTTGCCAGAGGATTGGCAACGCCCTGTCCCGCAATATCCGGGGCAGATCCATGAACGGGCTCATACATGCCCCGCGTTCCTTCACCAAGGCTGGCTGAGGGGAGCATGCCGATTGAGCCGGTGATCATCGCTGCCTCGTCCGACAGTATATCACCAAACATATTTTCGGTTACAATCACATCAAATTGTTTGGGGTTGCGCACCAGCTGCATGGCCGCATTATCCACATACATATGTGAAAGGACAACCTCGGGGTAATCGGCAGCCACCTCACTGACCACACGCCGCCAAAGCCGCGAAGACTCCAAAATGTTCGCCTTGTCGACGCTCATGACCTTTTTGCCGCGCACCATCGCCGTCTTCATCGCCACATGCGCAATGCGGCGAATCTCCGGCTCCGTATAGCTCATGGTGTCATAGGCCCAGTCATTGCCGCGCTCCTTTTTGCCGAAGTAGATGCCGCCTGTCAGCTCGCGTATCACTATGATGTCCAGCCCGCCTTCCGTCAGGGCAGGCTTTAACGGGCACGCATCGGCCAGCTGGCTGAAAAGCACGGCCGGACGCAGATTGGCAAACAGGCCCAGCTCGGCGCGCAGGCCGAGCAGCGCTTTCTCAGGCCGCATATCAGACGGCAATGCATCCCATTTGTCGCCCCCCACCGCGCCAAGCAGCACAGCGTCGCTGGCAAGGGCGCCTCTCAGCGTTTCGTCAGGCAGCGGGCAATTCATTGCGTCAATGGCGCAGCCACCCGCCTGATAGTATGCCAATTCCAGCGAAAAACCGAACGCTTTGGATACATGCTCCAACACGCGCACCGTCTCGTTTATCACTTCGGGCCCAATGCCGTCGCCCGGAATAATTGCAATATTGTATCTCATTCGCTCTCCTTTGATGCCCGGCTTTTTATTGCTATTCATCTGAATATGCTCTGCAACACAGGCTGCGTCAGACAATTGCCTGCTTATCTGAGCAGGACATGGTCGATCGAATCAATCAGCGCAAACAGGCTGGCCTCAATCACGTCCGTCGATACGCCCATCGTACGCCAGAAATCACTGCCGTCGCTCGATTCGATGATAACGCGCACCTTGGCGGCTGTCGCCGCGTTGGTATTCAACACGCGCACTTTATAATCCGTCAGGATAACCTCCCTCAGCTTCGGGAAGAAAGCACCCAGCGCCTCTCTGAGCGCCTTATCAAGCGCGTTGACCGGGCCGTTCCCCTCTGCAGCAGCCATGCGGGTCTCCCCGTCCACGTTGACCTTGACCACGGCATGAACGCCAAAGGTGCTGGCATATGACGGCTCGTCACTCACCTTGAAATGGACCAGCGAAAACTTAGGCTCACGCAGCCCCAATTCCTTCATCACAAACAGCCGGAAGCTGCTCTCGGCGCCCTCAAAGCTGTAACCCTCGCTCTCAAGCTCCTTGAGCTTTTTCATCAGTCGGCTCACTTTATCCTTGTCCGCCGCCACTTCCGGGAAATCGCCTTTCAGCTTTTCAGCCATGGCTGATTTGCCGGCTACTTCAGACAACAGAAACTCACGGCTGTTGCCCACGGCGGACGGTTCAATGTGCTCAAAGGAGCCCTTCGCCTTACATAGCCCGTCAATATGCATGCCGCCCTTATGCGCAAACGCGTTTCGTCCCACATACGGCAGTGTTTCATCAA
>CAZNVX010000359.1:0-3687 GCA_964576225.1 uncultured Christensenellaceae bacterium | reverse complement strand
CGAGATCATATATGACGGACAGCCCTATAGCATCAGGAGCATCAGGCAGAGCGAGGAGAAGGGGATTGCGATCATACATCAGGAGTTTGCGCTATCCCCGTATTTATCGATTGCTGAGAATATGTTTCTGGGAAACGAGAACCAGAAAGGCGGCGTGATCAACTGGGAGGAAACGCGGACAAAGGCTAAAGAGCTGGCAGAGCGCGTGGGCCTCAATGAGGACGTCAACACGCCCGTGAAAAACATTGGTGTGGGGAAAAAACAGCTGGTGGAGATCGCCAAGGCGCTTGCAAAGAATGTGAGGCTGCTGATACTCGATGAACCGACGGCAGCGCTCAATGAGGACGACAGTGAAAACCTGTTGAAGCTTCTTGTGAAGCTCAAGGAAAAAGGGATGACATCCATACTGATCTCCCACAAGCTTCGTGAGGTCATTGAGGTATCGGACAGCATTACAATACTGCGGGACGGGAAGACCATCGAAACGCTTGACATCAAAGAGGTTGATGAAGACAGGATTATCAAAGATATGGTTGGCAGGGAACTGACAGACCGGTTTCCAAAAAGGAACAGCCAGATTGGCGATGTGCTGCTGGAGATAAAAGACTGGACAGTGTATCATCCGCAAAACCCTGACAGAAAAATCTCTGATCATGTGAGTATAAAAGTACGCGCCGGTGAAGTGGTTGGCATTGCGGGTTTGATGGGTGCGGGCCGGACTGAGTTTGCCATGAGCGTTTTCGGAAAAAGCTATGGCACCAATATCAGTGGCGACGTGTATTTAAAGGGCAAAAAAATCGATGTGAGTTTGGTCAGCAAAGCGATAAAAAACGGTCTCGCCTACATATCAGAAGACAGAAAGGGTCTGGGGCTTATCCTCAAGAGCAACGTAAAAGACAACATCACGCTGCCAAACCTTGAAAAAGTCGCAAAAAGATATGTGATAAACAATAATGAAGAGGTTGTTGTTGCCAATAAAGCCGTGGATACATTCCGGATCAAATGCGCCACGATTATGCAGGATACCAATCATTTAAGCGGCGGCAACCAGCAAAAGGTCGTTCTGGCCAAATGGCTGTTTTGCGAGTCGGAGGTTTATATCATGGATGAGCCGACAAGAGGCATTGATGTCGGAGCAAAGCATGACGTTTACACCGTGATCAATGACTTAGCGGCACTCGGCAAAGGGATCATTTTTATATCCTCGGAGCTTCCCGAGATTCTCGGCGTTTGTGACAGAATCTATGTAATGAATGCCGGAGCCATTGTGGGCGAAATGTCTGTTGCAGAAGCAAGCCAAGAAAAACTCATGAGATTACTCGTTTAATATGGAGGGTATAAGATGAACACCAACAAAAATCACGCATTAAGAGGAAACATGCGCCAGTACAGCATGGTCATCGCGCTGGGGCTGCTGATTGTGCTGTTCTACTTCCTGACAGAGGGAATGCTCCTAAAACCGCTCAACATCACAAACCTGATTCTTCAAAACGGCTACATACTTATATTGGCTATCGGCATGCTGCCGGTCATTATCACGGCAAGGATTGATCTTTCGGTGGGGTCAATTGTCGCGTTTGTGGGTGCGGTGGCGGCCATTATGATTGTGAACTTGAAGGTCGGATTTATACCGACCCTGCTCGTATGCCTGGCCGTGGGGGCATTGATTGGCGCGTGGCAGGGTTTTTGGACGGCCTACGTCAACATACCCGCTTTTATCACCACGCTTTCTTCTATGCTTGTATTCAGGGGCTTGACGATTGCCATCCTTGACGGGCGCTCCATCGGCCCGTTCACAGACACCTTCCGGGCGATCAGTTCAAGCTTTATCCCGGATTTCTTCGGCGGGATGACGCTGTTTGGCACCAAGCTGGATCTGACGGCCATCGTGGTGGGTGTTCTGATGTGCCTGTATCTTGTGATTCGCGATATCGGCAAACGCCGCGCGACCAAAAAGTATGCGTTTGAAACCACGCCGCTTTGGTTTTTTGTGACAAGGCAGATCATCGTATGCGCCGCCACAATGGTATTCTTTTATTTCCTCGCGGCTTACAACGGTATTCCGGCTTTGCTGATCCTGCTGGTGATACTGGTGATGGTCTATTCGTTTATTACAAGCCGCACCGTTATAGGCAGAAGGATTTACGCATTGGGCGGGAACGAAGTGGCTGCGAAGCTGTCGGGAATTAATACCAGAAGGCTGGTGTTTGCAACCAACATCAACATGGGCGTTCTGGCGGCGGTGGCCGGTATTGTATTCGCCGCGCGTCTGAATGCCGGCACCCCCAAAGCAGGCACCGGTTTCGAGCTGGACGCCATCGCGGCCTGTTTTATCGGTGGTGCTTCCGTGTATGGCGGTACGGGAACGATTATGGGGGCGATTCTGGGAACGTTCATTATGGGTATTATGAATAACGGCATGTCAATCATGGGAATTTCCATCGACTATCAGCAGGCCATCAAGGGCTTGGTGGTGCTGTTTGCGGTGGCGATTGATATGGCGGCAAAGAACAGACAAAAATAGAAGGAGACGATTTGATGAGACTGGCTCCATTTGTGACACTGTCCCAGGAAGAGATAGTGGCTGTCCATGCGGCATCGCTCGACATACTTGAAAACTGCGGTGTGCTTGTGTACAGCGCTGAGGTTCTCAGAATGCTAAACGACAGCGGCTGTGCTGTTGACCACGAAAAGAAAAACGCGCGCATACCCAAAAGATTGGTTGAGTCGTGTATCAACATGGCACCCAAAACGTTTACATTGTATGACCGTGCGGGGAATGCAGCCTTTTTGGTGGGCGACGCAGAGCCGAAATGCGCGTCCGGCCACAATGCGATTTTTGTCATGGACACGCAATCAAATGAGCGGCGGTATGCCACTGTCCGCGATGTCGAAGCGTTCGCGTTGATCTCGGACCAGCTCGACAATATCGATATAGTGGGTGTGCCGCTCAACCCGCAGGACGTGCCATCCAAAGCGACGCTGCTTTATGCGGTGAAGGCTCTGTTTGAAAACACGACGAAACCCCTGTTTTTCTCAACGGAGAGCCGGGAAGTGAACATGGCGATAATCGATATGATGAAGGCAGTGGCGGGAACGGACGATATAGCGGCCTGCCCCAACGCTGTATGCCAGTTGTCGCCGACCAGCCCGCTTTATTGGGAGAGCGGTGCCGTTGGGGGCATTGTGGATGCCGCGCAGAACGGCGTGCCCCTCAATATATTGCCGGAACCGATGTCGGGGGTCAGCGCTCCCTATTCGGTGGCCGGCCTGCTGACAGTCCATAATACGGAGGTTTTAAGCGGCATTGTGATTGCGCAGCTTGTCAGACCCGGCACACCCGTTATATACGGAAGCTCGTGGACAACCTACGATATGAAGAGCACAGCGGCTGTGATCGCAAGCCCCGAGACACACATACTGCGCGTGGCCGGCTGTCAGATGGCCAGATATTACAATGTGCCCAGCCATACCACTGCGCTCAACTCGGATGCCAACGGCCATGACGAACAGAACGCATGGGAAAAAGCGCTCAGCAACATTTGCGCGATCTGCGCGGACAATGATATCGTGATGAACGCAGGCATGTTTGCGTCGGGGCTCACCATCAGCTTGGAGCAGCTTGTTCTTGACGATGAGATGAACGGCATGATCCGACGGATGCGGACGGGAGCGGACGTCAGCGGG
>CAZNVX010000358.1:0-3739 GCA_964576225.1 uncultured Christensenellaceae bacterium | reverse complement strand
TATGGCCGATTTGGACGATCTGAACCTCGCGGTCATGCTGCGCGATACGTTGCGCGAGAGCGTTCTTGCAACGGTGTGGTTTCGGTGCCATATGGAAGCCGGAGAAAAAGACCCTGATCAATTTTCTCACCTCTATAATTTCAATACTGCTGCGGCTATGATACTCTTAGGTACGGCGGTCAGCGATATTTCTGAAACGGTACTCAGAGAAATTGAATTGTCCGTAAAAACCATCGAACGCGAAAAAAGGAGCAACCGATATGCCAATCAACAACATGGAACTAAGTTACAAGGAAGCGGACGGCCTGCTGTATCCCGAACTTCAGATCAAGGGGCAGATCGACGAGCCGCTGACGAAGTACGGTCTGATGAGAAAAGACTTTCTGGAGAAGAATCACCCGATACTTTTCAATCAGATGATCATGGGCGGGACACTGTACCCCCATTGCAAGGAGTTAGAGAAGCAGATACAGTCACAGATGCACGGCCAGATCGAGCAGATGAAAAAGCAGACGCCGAAGAACCTTTGGCAGACGCGCATTATGGAGATCGAGAACGACCTGGTTCAGGAGCTGATACTGACGAGATAACCGAGCAGGACGCCATTGATACCGTATTGCTAAGAGGCAGCGGATTTGCAGGCGGCAAACAGCGTATCATTGACTTCTTCTTTGTGAATCCGGTCAATAAGGATAGAGCCAATTTCCTCAAAAAAGAATACGGTATCGGCGGTGGAACGATCTATTTTACTCAAACCAAAAGCGGTTATGAGGATTATGATAGCAAAGGAATCAGGATATCGGGTTTTGCGGATGAGCCGATCAAGCTGACATGGGCGGTGGTTGCAAAACGCACAGGAGATCTGATCGACAGCGAACGGTACTTTGAACCGCGATACCCCAATGAAAAACCGTTGATTAAACCCACCATAGATGAAAATGCCGAAGTAAAAGGAGCTGACGAGGCTCCTTTTGTTATAGAGTCCGTTCCCAAAGAAACGACCCTGCCCGATGAGAAAAAACGCCGGACACAAAGCCAGATGAACTTTGCTCGCCTTGAAGCCATAGCGCCGCATATCATGGACAAGCGCTACCGCCATGCCACACTGTCAGCGGACGGATTCATGGATTTAAGCATTGAGTGGATTGGCGATGATCGCCTAGCTATGGCGCATTACGGAAAACAGAACGGCGACCTCATGGCCGACCCGGATATGGAACTCATCGTTGATTTTGACAAGAAGGAAATCCTGCCCGCCACATATCAAAACGACTATCTGGGCGTGTATCAGGAGGTGTACCTTGAAAACAATCAATGGCGTACGAAGCTTAGCCGGGAACTCACGTCTTTTCTGAACACATGGCTGCGCAACCTTGAATTTCAGGGGCATGTACTGACCAAGGCCAGTTACCACGACCCCGATAAAGAATCACAGCCCATCCTTTTTGACGATAAAGGACGCGAATACGGCTTCGACATTCCCGACGATTTGTTCAGCGCAACAAGGCTCAGCCAACAGACTGAAAAAGAAGAAACCGCAAGCCCATCCAAAGCGGACTATGAGCTTGGGTTTGGCGAGCTTGGTAACGGGACAACGGTATGGAACCGCCTCAATGAGGTGAACGGGGATTATGAAACCATAGCGCATATATCGGATGACGGCGCGGTCACGTATTACCGTGACGATCTTCCCGCAGATGTCGTGCGGCGGATTGAAAATCAGGCGCAAGCAGAGAGCGAACAGCCCTCCGTTTTTTCTGTTGATGGGGATGAAAGTTTGGACGGTGTTGATCCCGTTGCCCTTCGGGAACGACTGAATAGCCTAGATGGGCAGGCTGAAGCAGACAGGCTGCTGGCTACCGCCGAAAAAATAGCCCAAGAAAGCGCGGTAGAACCATATGAACGGTTCGCCGTGGTGGAAACTGAAGAGGGCTATGCCATTTGGGACGATATGACCGATGACTATTATGTCGATGATGACGGCGTTACCGAGAACTTTAAAAGCGAATGGCAGGCCAATGCTTATCTGGATGAAGTCAGAAAAGCCGTGTCTGACAAAGAAGCGGCTGAATGGCTGGATGTAGAGCGCAGCAAAAACAGTGACACCAAACCAAAACCGCTGCCCTATAAAGAAGGCGATACGGTCTATCTGGAGGATGGCAAGCCCTTTATCGTTGAGAAAATCGGCTTGTTCGACATCCATCTGAGCGATCCGTCGCTCACATATCCTATTCTGCGCGCCGAAAGCAAAGAGAGCTTTGCCCGCCTGCTGGAGAGATATCCTCAGAAAACGCAACCCGAACACACCAACTATCATATCACGGACGACAACTTGGGTGTTGGCGGCGCGAAGGAAAAGTATCATCGCAATATCGCCGCTATCAAACTTTTAAAACAGATCGAAAGCGAAAACAGGCTGGCGACCGCCGACGAGCAGGAAGTTTTGTCGCAGTACGTCGGATGGGGCGGTCTTTCCAAAGCCTTCGACGATACCGACAGCTCTTGGAGCGATGAGTACGCCGAATTGAAGTCGCTGCTGGATGAAACGGAATACAAGGCCGCCCGTTCTTCTACGCTGAATGCCCACTACACCTCCCCCGTGGTGATCAAGGCCATATACAAAGCGCTTGAAAGCATGGGGTTTTCAGGCGGTAATATTCTCGAACCCGCTTGCGGTATCGGCAACTTTTTGGGGCTGCTGCCGCCGTCGCTCAGCGAATCCAATCTGTACGGCGTGGAGATCGACAGTGTGTCGGGGCGTATCGCGCAGCAGCTGTACCAGCGTGAGAACATCCAAATCACAGGCTTTGAACACACCGCGTTCCAGGATAACTTTTTCGACGTGGCGGTTGGCAACGTGCCGTTTGGTTCATACGGCGTCATCGACAAGCGGTATGCTAAACACAATTTCTACATCCACGATTATTTTATCGCGAAATGTCTTGATAAGGTGCGCCCCGGTGGTATCGCCGTCCTGATCACCTCAAAGGGAACGCTTGACAAGCAAAACAGCAGCGTCAGGAAGTATCTGGCGCAGCGAGCGGAGCTTGTCGGCGCAATCCGGCTCCCGAACAACGCGTTCAAGGCGAATGCCGGAACCGAAGTCACGAGCGACATACTGTTCCTCAAGAAACGGGATAGCTTGCAGGATATTGAGCCAGCATGGGTGCAGATAGGCGAAACCGCGGACGGTGTGCCCATCAACAAGTACTATAGCGATAATCCTCATATGGTTCTGGGAACTATGGTGCATTGGAAAGGTATGTACGGCAACGAAAACGAAACCGCCTGCATTCCGTTCGAGAACGCTGATTTGCGACAACAGCTTTCCGAAGCCATATCCAATATCGACGCCGAGTTAGGCGACGGGTACATGATGGATGAGCCCGACGCTTATGATACCTCCATCCCGGCAGATCCCAATGTTAAAAACTACTCGTTCACCGTGGTGGACGATAAGCTGTACTACCGGGAAAACGCGCGTATGGTCTTATTTGAAACCAATGAAACGGCTGAAAAAAGAATCAGGGGTATGCTCGCTTTATCCAAAACGCTGCATACCCTAATCGATGTTCAGCTTGAGGGACACGGAGATTTTGAGGTCAGGAAAGCGCAGTCCCGTTTGAACAGCCAGTATGACGAATATGTCAAAGAATATAGCCGGATCAACGACCGCGCGAATCGTTTGGCTTTCTCCGACGACAGCGACTACTACCTGCTCTCGTCTTTGGAGGACATC
>CAZNVX010000357.1:0-3739 GCA_964576225.1 uncultured Christensenellaceae bacterium | reverse complement strand
TGCCTATGTTCTTAAATAGCATATCATAAAATTCCATAATATTCAATCTAACGCTCTCTTCTTGTCCTATTAATCCCTTTTGCCTCAAGCATTTCTCTTGGTATCCTATCCAAGAGCTTCTTCTGCTTCCTTAGAGCTTCCCTAAGCTCATATACCTCGCGCTGTGACCGTACATACGCCGTATCAAGCTCATTTACCTGTTCCTGCAGGATGCGATTCTCAGCGCCTATAAACGCCTCAGCTGCCTTGTATTCGCGTTTCACATTACTGATATAACTATCAACGCTCCCGAGCTGTGCGGTGAATCTCTGGGCCTCCGGCAGCCATTCAGCAATGATAGCAAGCGCAGTTTCCTTCTTCTTTCCGGCGTTAAAAGCGTTGATATCCGAGAGCGCCGCCACAATGCGTTCTGCTTCCTTATCGAGTTTCTGAGCCTTCTTAAACAGCCATGTTGGTATATGCTTCCGGCCTGTCTCGCGTACCGGTTCTCCGCGTTCCAGCTCCGGCCACCTTTCATGAACATGCTCGAATATATCATCCTGCCACTTGGCTAAAGCCTTGGCGTTACCGAGTATGTCCTTCGCGCAAAGGCGCCCATCTTTGGTGATAGGGCAGAAGCAAAGATGCATGTGTGGCGAAGTTTCGTCCATATGCACTATCGCGGACAGGATATTCTGTTCACCGATTCTTTCCTTCATGAAGTCGGTAACAGACTGAAAAAACTCCTTCTGTTCTCCGGCTGGTAAACAATCAAAATACTCCGGCGTGACGCTGATGATCGTTTCCACCATCAGGACGCTGTTGGCGCGCCGTCTGGAGCCGTTAAGCTTGATGAGCCGCTCGATCTCCATGTGATAACTCTGCTTGGGCGCGATCAAATGGTAGTTGTCCTGCTTGCGCGCGGGGTCGATATCGGGATTGCTCTCATATGATTGCTTGGTTCTCTCGTTGTGCCGATACATGGGCGCGATAGCTCCGACGTGGTGTTTCTTGAATCTGAAAATACAATATGGCATGTTGCTTCTCCTTTGTGTTTTTGTCGTTGTTGGAAGAAATCCGGGGCTATGATGTCAGCCGGGCAAGGGTGCAAAATACACCGCTGTTCAAGGGTGCAAAACAAAAAAGCCGTCACGCTGCTGTGATACGGCCACCCGCGAAAAAGAAATGCTGTTTTTGAACCGCGGTGTAACACACTACACTAAGCACGCTTAGTGGTGTGCTCTGCGAGGCTAATGGATTCGAGAGTGACGGTGGTCAATACGATAAAAAAAGCACCTTCGCTGTTTGAAGATGCCTTTGCCAAATATGAGCTTAGAGCAGCTCGTCGCTAGCAATACACATGTTTCGCAAGCGCAATCTCTTCAGCCTGCGCCTTGATCATGTTCATGGCTCCAACCCACCGCATTGAATCAAGCGCCTTCATGGCTTCATTCACCCCCTGTTGTTGGGCCATTTCCTGAACCATTTGCGAAACGGCTTTGCGGGTAAGCGCATCCACTTCCGCGAGGTGTGTGCTGAGCTTACCGGACAGCAGCAGTGCCGCATATGTCCCTCTCCGATGCTCCTTCAGGTATTGCTTTCGCAACAAGCCGTATTTGCCGTAAACCGGCTGCGGTTCATCACCAATAGTGAGATTCGGTATCAAATAATCGCCGACCTGAGAATAAGTGATTTCATGCATCTTTAGCTCCTCCTCACACAGTACTTGCTATAAGCTTACCTGCCGGAAAAAAGAAATACAAAGCTGCTATTTCTTTACCAGTGCAGCCAGCATAACCGAATCAGCCTCAATGGTTCTCAGCGATCCAGCCATGTTATGAATCCAGTCAATCTGTTCACCAATGCTCTGTGGATACGGGTACTGTTCGAGCACCTTCTCAAATACAGTCTCTACCATGTGCTTTACTTCTTCCGGGTACCCTGAATAAACAAGTGTTTTCATGTTACTGTTTCTCATATCTATCTCCTTAGTTTTATTTGCTTAAATAAAGTTTCTTTTTTCCGGCTGGTAATATCTTTCGGCTGGTATAGGGGGAGAGTGTGAGAGGGGGAGCGGCAGACATTCACCACACATAAAAAAAGGGCAGACTTATCCCTTGGTGTCGAATGCACGTTTTTTCGGTCAACGGCTGATCAATCAGTCATGCAGGCGTCCCCGCACATCTTATCTTTCTACCGTGTTTGTTCCTTATCTCTCATCCGTTTCCTGTGCCAGTCTTCGAGCAATTTGAGTATGGTGTCCTCAATCTGCTGCGCGGTGTAGTCTTTCGGAAAGTACTTTGCGACACGATCTCGCTTGATTTTCAGTTTATCCTGCTGGTTCGGTTTCTCTTCCGACATCAATTCAAGCATCACTTTTTCATCCAGTTTTCCCTCAGCACTTAGTTGTTTCATTTGCTGTGCTTGAGATAGAGATGGCGTGCACAGCTGCATTTCCATGACTTCAAGCAGTTTATTCTGCATCTCTTCCGGCAGGTATGACAGTTCCACGGCGGGATTAAATGCTATACGTTTCTCATCCACCATTTTGAGAATTGCGGGAATCAGATTCGTGAGGCGGATGTAACGCCTGATCTGATCTTTGCTCTCTCCATGTTCATCGCCGATTCGCTCAACTGATAACTTCTGCGCAAGTTGCGTAGAAGTTAAATCTGTACGCTTCCCCTGACGTTTAATCGCTTCCAGTTTCATCTTATATGAAAATGCTTTTTCACTGGGCAGCAGGTTTTCGCGCTGCTGGTTTGAGTCCACCATGATGATCGTTGCTGTGTTGTCGTCCAAGTCCCGAACCACAACCGGCATAACTGTAATCCCGGCAATCTCACAGGCAGCTTTTCGCCTGTGTCCCGAAACAAGCTCGTATCCGCCTTCCAGACGCGGCCTTGCAATGGCAGGTGTAACCACCCCATTTTCCTTGATACTTTCAGCCAGTTCTCGCAGTTCTTCATTTTTGGCAACTTGAAACGGATGGTTTTTGAATGGGTACAAATCTGTGAGAGGAATCTCTTGAATCTTCTCTTGATTGCCTTCATCTCTTTCTCTTTGCGTCGTAAAAAGATCATCCACTGTGGGCATCTTCATATTGGTTCTTATACTACTCATTTCTTCTCCTTCAGATAAACAAAGATGCCACTTTTCAGCGACATCTTGTTCAAAATATTAAATTCAATCTCACTCGGTTTTGATGGTAAAACTGATGGTTCAACTGAGTTTATCTCGGTTCATCCGTTATGCAAGGCTTCTGCCTTGCACAGATATAGACTGCCTTGGTACAAGAAAAACTCCAGTAAACACGGTCTTTTGCTGTTCCCAAGCTGGTTACGTGGGTTCGATTCCCATCACCCGCTCCAAAAAAATCAATGCCCGCCGGGTTCGGGTATTGATTTTTTTATATGGCAAAAGGATCACCATGGCGGTATCATTGGCGTTTAAGGGAATATGCCGCGTATCTTCTTGGCTCTGACCACCCTGTCAAGCGCCACCATGTATGCTGATATCCGCAGCGTCACATCCTTTTCTCCGGAAAGCACGTACACCTCGTCAAAAGCTTTGAGCATAATCTTTTTGAGCATTGAATTGACCTCATGCTCATCCCAGAGTATGGCCTGCAGGTTTTGTACCCATTCAAAATATGATACGACCACGCCGCCCGCGTTGGCCAGTATGTCCGGCACCACGATGATTCCTCTGTTGTTGAGAATCGCGTCGGCTTCGGTAGTTGTCGGGCCATTGGCACCCT
>CAZNVX010000356.1:0-3745 GCA_964576225.1 uncultured Christensenellaceae bacterium | reverse complement strand
TGGGGGATAACCGCAACGCTTCGATGGACTCCACCAACAGCAGCATCGGGCCGCTGCCTTACGATCTGATACTCGGCAAAGCCCTTTTTGTTATCTGGCCCCCCAGCCCGATACAGGCGTTTTAGGCCGTCATAAGATCAATTTTTTAGATTCCTGCCGCAATACGGGCAGTATTGTTTGTTTTCTTTTATATTCTCATCAGCAGCGCCCGGCAATGCTTTCTGTTCCGATATCTTTTCTATAAAACCCGCGCTAATAATTCCTGTGGGTATCGCAATCAGCCCGATGCCCAGTATGGAGATCACAGCGCTGAAAATCTTCCCCGTAACGGTAATGGGATATATGTCGCCATACCCCACTGTGGTCAGCGTCACCACCGACCACCACATGCCCGAAAAGGCATTTGAAAACACACCGGGCTGTGCTGGGTTCTCAACATTGTAGATAATGATCGATGATATAATCATGAGAATAAAAACGATGATCATGGAAGACAGCAATTGGCTGGATTTCTTCCTTAACACATCGGCAATTGCCTTAAGCGCCGTCGTGTAACGGTTCACCTTCAGCAAACGGGTTAATCGGAACATGCGGAGCGTTCGTAAAACACGCAAATCAACTCTTATCAGAAAAGGAAGATAAAACGGAAGAATCGCCAACAGGTCGATGATTGCCATAAACGAGAATGCATACTTGATTCTTGCTGATAACGGGCTTATATCCGGATAGGATAAGCTTGAAACCCATAATCTCATGATATACTCTACCGTAAAAACAATAATCGTGATCATCTCGATTATACCGGATATCCTTCTCAACCAATCAGGAATGGTAAAAGTGTCCATGATAATGGTTATGGTGTTCACTAAAATCAACCCCAGAATTATACCATCGAAAATTTTGCCGGCAAGTCTGTTATTATTATCGTCCCGAACCAGATTGTATACTCTCTGTTTTAACTCTTTCATCATATACCCCCATGTTCGCGCAACGAATTCCGGAATACCCTGTGTTGAATTTACGCTGCCCGTTCTCTGACTATAATAGCATACATGTAGATCATTAACGCCCAAATATTTACTCTTCTTCCCACAAAAAAAAGAGGCCCTGTCAAAAGCCTCTTTGCGTCTTGTCTTGCGCTTACTTCTCGAGTGCTTCGCAGAGCGTGCGCCCCAGCTTTTCGGCTTCGGCCAGCTCCTTGTCGTCCGGCTTGAGCTTGGCGCTGCATGTGCCCACCACATCGGCGCCCACAGCCCGCAGCCGCTCGCTCAGATACCTGATGGATTCGCCGCTCCATCCGAAAGACCCGAACACCGCCGCGGGTTTGCCTTTCACGATATACGGCGATATCGACGTCAATACATCCCACACCGGCTTGAGGGCGTCTCGGTTGAGCGTGGGTGAGCCGATGGCCACCGCGTCCGCCCTGTGTATCTTTTCCGCGCACGCCGCCGGGTCCTGCCCGGACACATCCTCCACCTCCACGTCGCAGCCGGCTTTTTCGGCCACGCCCGCTATCGCCTGCGCCAGCGCCCGCGTGTAGCCATAGCAGGATACATAGCCCACGTACACCTTTTTGGGGTCGTTCACGGCCAGTATGTCCAGCGCCCACTGCTCGTAGCGATCCACGGCATCCCACGGCGCGGCGCGCAGCACCGGCCCGTGAGACGGGCCGATCACGTCGATGTGCAGCCCCCGTGTCTTTTTGACGGCATCCAGCACATAGTTGGAAAACGGCCCCATGATCACATCAAAGTAATACTTCTGGGACTTGAGCATGTCATCCGAAAGCGGCGTTAAGTCGTCAAACACGTTGGGCGCCGAAAAATGGAACCCGAATACGTCTCCCGACAGCAGCACGGCGTCCTCCGTCACATAGGTGAACATCGAGTCGGGCCAATGCAGATACGGCGCGGAAATAAACCGCAGCGTTTTACCGCCCAGATCCACCGTCTCTGAGTCCTCCACCACCCGGCATTCAAATTTCTCATTGATGATGTTCTTCAGGAACACGCTGGCCGGTTTTGAGCAAAGCACAACGGCATTCGGCGCGCACGCCAGCAGCTTTGCCAGCCCGCCCGAATGATCCGGCTCGGTATGATTGCAGATGATGTAGTCGATGGACGACACGTCGCAGACGGCGGATATCTTGGCGATGTGTTCATCGGCAAAGCCGTCCTTCACCGCGTCCACCACCGCCGTCTTTTCCGTTCCCTTTACGAGATAGCTGTTATAGGACGTCCCCCAATCCGTGCGCATGATCACATCAAATACGCGCAGATCGGGATTTTGAACGCCCACCCAGTAAACCCCGCGGGTGATTGTTACTGGCTGCATAATATTGATTGCATCCTAAACTTCTTCAAACATATCCTTGGAAGCGCCGCACATCGGGCACACCCAGTCCTCAGGAACGTCTTCCCAGGCCGTGCCGGCCGCCACGCCGTTGTCCGGATCGCCTTCCGCAGGGTCGTAAACGTAACCGCATACTGTGCATTCATAACTCTTCATGTGCATCTCTCCTCACTTGTTTATTTATTGAAATAGGCGTTGAGCTTGTCCATCAACTCATCAACATCAAACCCGTGAACGGCAGCCGCCTGTTCGATGCTCTCTCCCGCCGATGCCGGGCACCCGATGCAGTGCATGCCTGCCTCCATCAGCACCTCGGCGCAGCCCGGGTCCAAAGAAAGCAGCTGACCGATCGTCATATCTTTTGTGATGTTTGCCATAACCTTACCCCTTTTTTCTTTTTATAATCGGCGGTCACGTTGTTCTTATAAGCTTATGACCGCATTTGGAACACTTGATCGAAACCTTGCCCTTCCCCCGCGGCACCCGCAGCTTCTGGCCGCACTGGGGGCATTTAAATATCTTATACTGCCTGCTCTGCTGCCTGCGCGCATTAATCCTATAATACCACGCTTTTGCATTATTAACCAGCTTCATCAGCACGAAATTTTCTCTGCGCCGCCGCTCGATGTTTTTTGAGAACATGCGCCACAACGCCACCCCCGTGATGGCCAGCGATATGATATACATATAAGGCCAGCGCACAAAGCTTAGAACCAAACTCAGTATGATCAATGCAAAGGAAAGCTGGTCCGGGCCGTTCCGTCCGATAAACATCCTTCCGAACATGCTGTATCCCCCCGACTGTTTCTATGATGTGGCGGCCGCGTTATGTGCCAAAGGTCACGATCAGCTCGGGCGTCCTGACTTGCTTGTAGAACGCCAGAAAATCCGCCACATCCCCGATATCCTCCGGCAGCATGATGCCCGAACGGCCGATGTCGCACAGCAGATGCACGTCGCCCCCGGCGATCACCATGATATCGTTGTCCTGGGCAAACTTGAGCGCCAGCTTGTTGCGGCTGTTGCCGCGCGGCTGCGCGTTGACGATCTCAATGCCGTCAAACCATGCCGGGTTCTCGGGCGAGAGGCCAAAGCGGTACGGGTGCGCCTGAAACACCAGAAAACCGTTTTCGTGCATCAGCGCGTAAAAATCCGGCGTATTGAGTTTGTAAAACGGCCCGTGCTCCATAATGAACCGCTCATCCGGCCCGTAAACCAAAAACTCGAACGGCGAATCCTCCGGCTGCACCTCCAGCCCCAATAACACTTTGACGCCCACCTCGTCGCCGCGCGCTTTCGCCGCGCGGTAACCCGCCAGATACCTCTCCGTCTTCTCCCGCCAGGGCAGTGCCGCCACGGCGCCCCGGTCAAAGAAGCGCGAGTAAAAGTG
>CAZNVX010000355.1:0-3745 GCA_964576225.1 uncultured Christensenellaceae bacterium | reverse complement strand
AAATCGTCCGGCACATGACTTGAAACCTTGAGCTCTGCGTTCCAGTCCGTTGCCAGCAGCGTGTCCGTCCCCGTCTTAACCGCCGCCGAAAAGTTCTTGCAGCCGGCCAGCAGCGCCGTGGACAGCGTCTGCGGCTTGTCGAACAGGTCTTTCTTACCCAGCACCTCAATGGTATGCCCGTCCTCCATCACCGCCACGCGGTCACACAGGCGGTACACCTCGTCGCGGTTGTGCGACACAAACAATATCGTGCCGCCGAAGCTCTCCTGCACTTTGAGTATCTCCAGCTCCAGCTGCCACTTAAGGAAGCTGTCCAGCGCGGACAGCGGCTCATCCAGCATCAGCAGTGACGGTTCGCTCGCCAGCATCCTCGCCAGCGCCACCCGCTGCTGCTGCCCGCCCGACAGCTGATGCGGGTAATGCCGCTCCAGCCCCTCCAAATAGAAGGCCTCTATTTTTTCACGAACCGCTCTGGCATGATCACGTCCCTTGGGTATACCGCAAGCGATATTCTGCGCCACCGTCATGTTGGGAAACAGCGCGTGGTTCTGGAACAGGTAGCCGGTATTGCGGCTGCGCGCCGGTATGTTGATGCGCTTGTCGCTGTCGAACAGCACCCGCCCGTTCAGCACAATGCGCCCCTTGTCCGGCGCCACGATGCCCGCGATGCACTTGAGTGTCATGCTCTTGCCGCAGCCGGACGCGCCCAGAATCGCCAGCGTCTCGTCCTGCGCCTCAAAGCGGCTCTTCAGATGGAAGCCGCCCGCGCGCTTCTCAATATCCACGCTCAGCGCCATCTGTTCACCGCCCCCTTCCTCACACGCATTGACCGGCCGGAGAACCAGTTCATCAGCATGATGGTGACCAGCGATATGCCCACGATGATGAACATCCAGCGGTAAGCCAGCTCCCAGTTGCCTGCCTGCACCGCCGTGTATATTGCGACGGACACCGTTTGCGTCCGGCCCGGGATATTGCCCGCCAGCATAATGGTCGCGCCGAACTCGCCCAGCGCCCGCGCAAAGGCCAGCACCGCGCCCGCCATGATGCCGGGCAGGGAATTGGGCATCATCACGCGCCAGAACAGCCACGGCTCGGTCATACCCAGCGTGCGCGCCGCGCCGAGCAGGTTCTCATCCAGCTGCTCGAAAGCACCGCGAACCGTGCGGTACATCAGCGGGAAGGCGACCACCGTAGACGCGATCACCGCGCCCGTCCATGTGAACACCACCGGCGCGCCGATACTGCTCAACAGCTGCCCGACAAAGCCGTTCCTGCCGAATATCACCAGCAGGAAGAAGCCGACCATCGTGGGCGGCAGCACCAAAGGCAACGTGAACAAACCGTCCACAATGCCCTTTCCGCGCTGAAGCTTCACGGTGAGCCAGGCCGCCAGCACTCCCAGTATAAATGTCACAAGTGTCGCTATAAACGCGACCCGGAGCGACAGCCAAAGCGGTGAATAATCCATGCAATTCCCTCTGCAGCTTACTTAAGCCATTATGAACCCGTACTTCTCGAACAGCGCCGAGATGTCGGGCGTCCTCAAAAAGTTGATAAAGCCTTGAGCCGATTCCGCACCGGCCGAGCCTTTGAGTATCGCGACCGGATAGGTAATCTTCTTGACGCTGTCAGCCGGGGCTTCGCAGACCACCGTTACCTTGTCCGACGTGGCCGCATCGGTGGCATACACAATACCCGCTTCCACTTCGCCGTTCTCCACCCACGTCAGCACCTGACGCACATCGGTACCGAGGTTGGTCTTTTCAAACACCTTATCTCTGATGCCCAGCGACGTCAGCGCCTCCTCGGCGTACTGCCCCGCCGGAACGCTGGCCGGATCGCCGATGGCCACCGTCTTCACATCCTCCTTTGCGAGATCCTCAAAACTGGCAAGCCCCAAAGCGGAATCCGCAGGGACAATCATCACGACCTTATTCTCCAGCAGATTAATACGAGAGCCTTCTAGCAGCAGCATCTTTTCTTCCAGTGCGTCCATCTGCTTCTGCGCCGCCGACATGAATATGTCCACCGGAGCGCCCTGTTCAATCTGCGTCTGCAGCGCGCCCGACGCACCGTAGGTGAATGTCAGCGTCACATTCGGCGCATCGGCCTTGTACGCTTCCGCGATCTCCGCCGTCACATCCGTCAGGCTGGCCGCCGCCGCGATCATCAGCTCCACCGGCTCCGCTTCTGGCGTGGGAGCTTCCGTCGGCTCGGGTGTTGCCGCGGGCGCTTTGGTTGCAGGGGCTTCCGTCGCAATCGGCTCTTCATAGGGAACGGAATCCGGACTGCCGCATCCCACCAGCGCCAGCACCATGCACAATAGCAGTGCAATGCCAACAATCCTATTCATATTATGGAATCCTCTTTACTTTAGGTATTCCTAAGATCACGAGACATACATTAAATTGCATTCAATATTATCCCGACCCTGCGAGGGTTCTCCTCCTGCAGTGCGCTTTACATCTCGAAAAATGCCAAGGGCATTTTCCCGATGGGATTCTCAAGGGATGAATCCCTTGAGCGGTGGCGTGGAGGCAGAGCCTCCACGGTCTTCAGGCACTCATCAGCGCTGATAACTCCCGCTCTTGCCGCCGGTCTTCTCCAGCAGGCGGATATCAAAGATCACCATGCCCTTATCCAGCGCCTTGCACATGTCGTAAATCGTCAGCAGCGCGACGGACACGCCGGTCAGCGCTTCCATCTCCACGCCCGTTTTGCCGGACAACTTCACGGTGCATATCGCTTCCACCGACAGGGTTTCGGGGTGCAGTTCAAAATCCACCTTCACGCTGGTCAGCATCAGCGGATGGCACAGCGGTATCAGCTCCGCCGTTTGCTTGGCGGCCATGATGCCCGCCACGCGCGCCACACCCCGCACGTCACCCTTTTGCGCCGTACCGTCTCTTACCGCCGAAAATGCCGCTTCGTTCATGCGGATGCTACCCTTGGCCACAGCGGTGCGCTGCGTCTCGGCTTTGTCCGTCACGTCCGCCATCGCCGCGTTGCCGTCTGCGTCAAAATGCGTGAGCTTTCCGTCCATCCATGCCTCCTTATTTACCGAAACCGCAGTTCGGGTACACGCATGCCTCGCAGCTCAGGCAAAGACCTCCCTCGCCCAGTGTCGTTATATCCGCCGCTGTCAGCCGCTCGCCCGCCATGATGCGCGGCAGCATGAGGTCAAACACCGTCCGTTTGGCGTACATCACGCAGCCGGGCAGCCCCAGTATCGGTATGTCTCTGCCGCCTTCATCAAAGTATGCCAGCAGCAGCATTGCACCGGGCAGCACGGGCGCGCCGTACGCCACCAGCGTTGCGCCGGTGTTCTTGATGGCAGTGGGCGTCGTGTCGTCCGGGTCCACGCTCATGCCGCCGGTGCAGATGATTAAATCCGCACCGCGGTCGATGTGCTGGCGTATGGCGTCCGTGATTCGCTCCGCGCTGTCGTCCATCACCGTTTTGCCCAGTATATCCACATCGTATTCGGACAGCTTGGCCTCGATCACCGGCCCGAACGCGTCGGGAATGCGCCCATGATACACCTCATTTCCCGTAATCACCAGCCCCGCAGTCCTGTGTATGAAAGGCAGCAGCTGCAGTATCGGCGTATCGCCCGCCGCCGTCACCGCTTCGTCCATCTTCTCCTGCGCAATCACCAGCGGGATGACGCGCATGCCCGCCAGCTTGTCGCCTTGCTTCACCGGCGTATTGCCATGGCGCGTCGCAATGATGATCTCACCCA
>CAZNVX010000354.1:0-3766 GCA_964576225.1 uncultured Christensenellaceae bacterium | reverse complement strand
CAGTACAGAATTTAGGAGCATATATAAAATATGTGCACATGAAAGATTCTGTAATTAATGATAATCAACTGGAATACAGACTCATGGGTGAAGGTGACCTTCCTATAGAAGAAATAGTAGGAGCATTAAAATCTATAAATTACGATGGATATATATCATATGAGTGGATAATGAGCTGGTCATCTGATTTAGATGACCCTGGAATAGTATTTCCTCATTTCATGAATTACATTACATCAAAATACGAGGATAACAAAAACACAAAAAAACTTTACTACAATAAAACAAAAACAGGCCGCTTCATCTGGAAAAAGGAAGAACTTATTGATTTCACATTTCCACAGGTACTGGACAAAATGGTAGAAGAGTTCCCTGACCAGTATGCTTTCCGTTATACAACTCTTGACTATACCAGGACATATTCACAGTTTCGTGATGATGTAGATAAATTCGCCCGCTCTTTAATAACACTTGGAGTTAAAAGAGGAGATCATGTAGCAGTATGGGCCACAAATATACCTCAGTGGTTTATAACATTCTGGGCAACAACTAAAATTGGTGCAGTTCTGGTAACCGTTAATACTGCATACAAGATACATGAAGCTGAATACCTTTTCCGACAATCTGATACACACACTATAGTTATGATAGAAGGATATAAGGACTCGCCGTATGCAGAAATAATGAAAGAGCTATGCCCTGAATTAAAAAACTCAGTACCAGGTAAACCTTTACATATTAAAAGACTTCCCTTTTTAAGGAATATTATTACAGTAGACTTTTCAATGGATGGATGCATATCCTGGGAAGATGCAATGGATATGCATAAAAAGACACCAATTGAAGAAGTATACAGAAGAGCAAGCACAATAAATAAAGATGATGTCTGCAATATGCAATATACATCAGGAACTACAGGCTTTCCTAAAGGTGTAATGCTTACTCATTACAATATAGTAAACAATGGAAAGTGTATTGGAGACTGTATGGATTTGTCTACAGCAGACAGAATGCTTATCCATGTACCTATGTTCCACTGCTTTGGTATGGTTTTAGCTATGACTGCAAGCGTGACACACGGGACAACAATGTCTCCTCTTCCCTATTTCTCCCCTAGGCCTGCTCTAAACTGTATTAATCTTGAAAAGATAACATGCTGCCATGGTGTTCCTACTATGTTTATTGCTATGCTGGAGCATGAGGATTTTGCCAAAACAGATTTTTCATATATGAGAACAGGCATTATGGCCGGAAGCCCCTGCCCTATAAAAGTTATGCAGGATGTCCAGGAAAAGATGAACATGAAAGAAATAACCATAGTATATGGACAGACTGAAGCATCTCCTGGATGCACTCAGAGCACGACTGATGACCCAATAGAAATAAGGGTAAATACAGTAGGAAAGGCTCTGCCAGGTGTTGAATGTAAAATCGTCGACCCGGAAACAAACAAGGAACTTCCTGATGATACAGATGGAGAGTTTGTAGCAAGAGGATATAACATTATGAAGGGCTACTACAAAATGCCTATGGCGACATCTGCTGCAATTGATAAAGACGGATGGCTTCATACAGGAGATCTCGCTAGAAAACATAACGGTTACTATAAAATAACTGGAAGAATAAAGGATATGATCATCCGCGGTGGAGAAAACATTTATCCTAAGACCAGCTATAAAATGTCAAGCGACATTTTAAGATAAAAAACCTAAAAGCAGTAAGCAGTAAAAAGCAATGAAACTTGAAAATTGAATAGGAAAAGTGTAACAAAACAAAAACACAGCTTAATTTGTGTCGGAAACAGATAAGAGAAATAAACGCTACCGAGATTCGAACGCTCTGTTTTCGGAAAGTACAGCAAAGATAATGTAACAAAGTTTTCTGGCTATAGCACCAACAGCAACATTGTGGTGCTTTCCCCGGGTCTTGAGACGTTTGTAATATTCCGAAAGATTCGGATCGGACCATGAGGCTACATTGGCTGCAGTATAGATGGCTCTCCGGAGATAGGGCGAACCTCGTTTGGACATGTGCATCTGAGAACCTTCGAAATTGCCGGACTGACTGACGCAAGCATCCAAGCCCGCATAAGCGACCAGTTTCTTACCGTCGCTGAAGCGTGAGATGTCACCGATTTCACTGACTATTACAGCTCCGATGACAGGACCGATGCCAGGTATCGTCGTAATGAAAGAATTTGTTCGTTCCATATACTCCGCAATCTGTGCATCGAGCATTTCAACCTGTTCTTCAATGAACTCAAGCTGGTCGATGAGCTGCCGAAGCTGGAAGGCAAAGGCATCCGTGGCGATTTTTATTCCCAGAGATTTTGACGCGACAGCTTTAAGCTCAAGAGCTTTCTCCACTCCGAAACGACCTTTGCTTGACTTGGCAAGGAGATTGGATAATTTCCGGGTATTGATCCGGCTTAATTCTTCAGGCGTAGTGAAATTGCTTAAGACTTCACGGGATGAAATACCGAAAGTGTCGGAGAAAAGGCTCTCATATTCGGGAAAGACTTGGTCGAGCAAAGCGATTGCCTTGCGTTTCAAATCCGAGCATGTATCGACCTCATAAGCCCTGAAACGACACAGCTGCCTTAATGCGAGTGTTTCTTCGTTGGCTACGGAAGACTCCTGATACTCGCCCAGCATAAGTACTTTGGCGATTACTAAAGCATCAACCGAATCGTTTTTCACCTTTCGGATCAGCATGTTGCGGTATGCATCAGTGACAATCGGGTTGATTACCTTGACGGAAAATCCCAGGCCGACGAGGAAAGAGTAAAATACGAGCCAGTAGTGACCTGTCGATTCCATGCCAATGAGACAGTTGTCAGGCAATACCTGATGTTTTTCGAACAAAGTGAGCAGTTTAGCAGTACCGGCAGCAGTATTAGCGACTTTCTTAGACGGTTCTACAATTCCATGGGAAGCGTCAAGAATGCTAATCTCATGGGAGTTTTTGGAGATATCGATGCCGATGTAAAACATGTTGCACCAACCTTTCAATGAAAAGTTACAGATGGAGGTTATCCGCATGACTCTACGGGAATGCAACCTTGTTAGACATACGGGTCAACTACCCATCCAGCTCATTCGCATACTGCCCGCAGAGATGAGGCGTAAGTCTTAATAACGAAGCTTAACTTCAAGGAGAGCAACTACGCCCTCAACCTGTACGGTTCTATTATCCCACATGGCTTATGGGAGTAAAAGAAGCATTTAACAGAATGCCATGATTCTGTCTAATATTAATATACAAGGAGATTGAGGATTTCATATATACTCATCCTAAAGTAAAGGATGTCCAGGTAATAGGCGTTCCTGATAAGGGTTATGGTGAAGAAATAATGGCTTGTATAATTTTAAAAGAAAATGAGACCATGACCGAAAAGGAACTCAAAGATTATGTTAATTCACATATGGCCAAGCACAAGACTCCGAAATATGTGGATTTCGTTACAGAATTCCCAATGAATGCCGCTGGTAAAATATTGAAGTATAAGATGAGAGAAAACGCTATAACAAAATTCAATCTTTCTGAAGCAAGCAAGATAGTTACTGCGTAGGAATATGTATATAAATATCTGAGTAAGTAAATATGATATAATGAACTGGAGAAAGAAATTCTCTCTCTTATAAAGAGACATTTCTCTTCATCACTTAAAACAGGAGAAAAAATCATTAAAGTACTTATCATAGGGGGAACCGGATTATTAGGCAGTGAAGCTGAAAAGTAACTCATTAAAAGAGGACACAGCGTA
>CAZNVX010000353.1:0-3770 GCA_964576225.1 uncultured Christensenellaceae bacterium | reverse complement strand
ACCCAGAAGAATGCATTATCGCATATCAACACAATCCAATATCATGCGGACACGGCATATATGGCCATCGATATGTTTACACGCGCCAACCTGGAATTAACCAAAACCCTGCGTGATGGACGGGTCCAAGGCTCTCTTTTCGGCGCGTTGGACAGGACAAAAACGGCGATGGGGGGACGTTTGCTCAAGCGCAGCATCAATGAGCCGCTTCAAAGCGTCCAGGATATAAACGAACGCTTGGAAGCTGTTGATGAGCTGAAGCGGGATCTGCCATGCATGGATGCGCTGGCCGTATCTTTGGAGGGCATATATGACCTGGAGAGGCTGATTGCCCGTATTTCATACGCCGCGCTGGACGCACGCCACTGTCTGTCTCTTAAAGCGTCGCTTCAACGGCTCCCCGAAATCAAGCAGCATCTTGAGGGCATGCAATCGGCGCTTCTAGTCTATCTGAAAAACAAGCTGGATGTGATGGAAGACATATTCACACTGCTAGATGCGTCTATTGATGAGGACGCGCCCGCCGGCGTTACGGACGGCGGTATTATTAAATCAGGGTTTAATGCGCAGATTGATGAGCTCAAGGAATTGGCGTTTGGCGGTAAACAGCGCATTGCCGCGCTTGAAAACTCCGAACGTCAGATAACCGGTATCAAGAACTTAAAGGTCGGATACAACAAGGTGTTTGGTTATTATATAGAAGTGACCAAATCCAATCTTGATCTTGTTCCATATCGGTATATACGCAAACAGACGCTCGCCAACTGCGAGCGGTTCATAACGCCCGAGCTAAAAGAAATGGAGGAAAAGCTGACCGGAGCGGAAGAGAAACGAATATCTCTTGAATACGCCTGCTTTCTTTCCATACGGCAAACGCTTGCGGACAACATCCGGCGCTTTCAACAGAGCGCCGATGCAGTGGCGCTTATTGATATGCTGCGCAGCTTTGCCGCAGTGGCCTATGAGCGCAAGTTTGTGCGGCCACAAATTATGCCGTCGGGCGATCTTATCATACAGGGCGGGCGTCACCCTGTTGTTGAGGCTTTTGTGAAGCAAAGCTTTGTGAAGAACGACACGCGTCTTTCGGGCGACCAAAACATCATGATTCTTACCGGCCCGAACATGGCTGGTAAAAGCACTTATATGCGCCAGGTGGCTTTGATCGTTCTGATGGCTCACATGGGCTGTTTTGTGCCTGCGGACAGCGCCACAATCTGCCTGGTTGACAAGATATTCACGCGAGTAGGGGCTTCGGACAATCTGGCATCGGGGCAGAGCACGTTTATGGTGGAAATGAATGAGGTGGCCAATATACTCAACAATGCCACCCCGCGCAGCCTGCTGATTCTCGATGAAATCGGTCGGGGAACCAGCACGCTGGACGGCCTGTCAATCGCATGGTCTGTCGTTGAATACATCAGCGCCCATATCAGCGCAAAGACACTGTTCGCTACCCATTTTCATGAGTTGTCGGAGCTGGAAGGCGTGGTAAACGGCGTCAGCAACTATTCAATTACGGTTAAGGAAATGAATGATACAGTGATATTTTTGCATAAAATCGTGCGCGGAGGCGCCGACAAAAGCTTTGGCATTGAGGTTGCCAAGCTGGCGGGCGTACCCGACGATGTAACGAGCAGAGCCAAGAGCATTATGGCTGCACTGATTGAGAAGGACGACAGCATACTGGGCTCAAGGCTGCCATCGCCACAGAATCATTTTGACCGCGATGAGCTGATAGCACTGCTCGACTCCGTCAATTTAGACAATATCACGCCGCTTGACTCATTAAAACTGTTGAGCGAGATCAAGCACAAACTAAAATCAAGGGGTTAAGATGGGGCAGATCAGACGACTGGGAAAAAATGTTTCAGACAAAATTGCTGCGGGCGAGGTTGTTGAGCGGCCGTTAAACGTCGTCAAGGAGCTGGTGGAAAATGCCATAGATGCAGGCGCCACGGCTATCAGTGTCAGCATTACAGGCGGTGGCATCCGTGAAATTATCGTCGCGGATAACGGTTTTGGAATCGCGGCCGATGACGTATCTTTGGCTTTTGAAAAACATGCCACCAGCAAAATATTCACGGAGAATGATTTGAATTTCATAAGCACCCAGGGGTTCCGCGGGGAAGCGCTGGCCAGTATAGCGGCGGTTTCTGTGGTCGAGCTTAAGACAAAGAGGAGAGATGAGGAGTTGGGCTCCTTAATACGCGTTTCAGGTGGGCGCGCAGACGGCATCAAACCAGCCGGTCTGCCGGACGGGACAACTGTTTCGGTCTCAAATCTTTTCTATAACGTGCCGGCGCGCCTTAAATTTCTGAAACAGGAATCCCATGAAGCAGCCTATATTTCCGATCTTGTTTCGCGTTTTATATTGGCGTTTCCCGAAATATCTTTCCATTACTCTTCTCAAGGCAAGAGCGTATACCACAGCCCCGGCGACGGAGATCTGCGAACAGCCATTTATTGTATTTACGGAAAGAGTTTAATGGACAACATTATACATGTTGCCTGCGAAGCCAACGATGTCCGGGTGGACGGCTATGTATCAAGACCGGGAGCTGTCATGAAAAACAGGCAAAAAGGCTCCGTTTTTGTGAACCGGCGATTCGTCAGAAACGGTTCATTACATGAAATGATCCGCAGTGCTTACGGGCCTATGCTGGTTAAAGGTGAATCGCCATTCTTCGCGATCAACCTGTATCTGCCTGCCAGCGCGGTTGATGTGAATGTCCACCCCAATAAGCTTCAGGTGCGTTTTAAAGACACGGCGGCTGTGGAGTATGCGATTAAAGAGGCGGTTTCACAGGCGCAGCACCATGTCCACGGAAACATCGATATGGAATTGTCAGCAAAGCCTCAATCTGCAGCGGTTCCAAAAACAGTGGAATTTCACACCACGGAGGCATTGATGCAAACTGATCTGTTTTCCGGTTTTGCACGTCCTGCGATGAGAGAAGCCGAACAGCCCTCTGAGGCTGGGTTCATTCTTGACGACGAAAATGTGCATATGCTCGTGCGCAGGGATGACGACAGCGTGGATGCAGCCTTGCCTGAACAAACAGAGAATGATTTCCGGGCCATTGAAGGCAGGCTGATCGGTTGCTTCGCCAATACATATATACTTGTTGAACAGGGCGATAATCTTCTCATCATCGACCAGCACGCCGCCCACGAACGCTTGCTTTACGATCGTTTTATATCCGACCGGCAGGTGGCCTCTCAGCCGCTGCTGATACCCCAGGTGATTAAGGTCTCTCATATACAAAAGAATTTGATTGAAGAGAACATGGAGGTTATAACGTCTGTTGGGTTTGAGATAGAGCCCTTTGGCATGCTGGAATACAAAATATCAGCAGTGCCCATGCTCTTTAGCAGCGCGGGAGTGACCGAGCTTATTAATGACGTTCTGGGCGAACTGAACGATAGTGAAGGCGATATTGTGCTTCGGCGCGAGCGCATCATTAGGGCCGCATGTAAAAGCGCCGTTAAAGCGGGGGACAAGCTGGCATTTGAAGAGCTCCGTACTCTTGTCGAGTGCTTTTCCAACACCGATGTGATACCAACATGCCCGCACGGCCGGCCTGTAATCTCATTGCTGACAAAGAAACAGATAGAAAAAAGCTTCAAGAGGGTGCTGTAATGGGGCTAAAATTCATCGTAATCACCGGCCCGACTGCTTCCGGTAAAACGCAGGTTTCGGTCGCCGTCGCCAGAGAATTTGGTTCCTGCGTGATCTCTGCCGACAGCATGCAGATCTATAAGAGCATGGA
>CAZNVX010000352.1:0-3775 GCA_964576225.1 uncultured Christensenellaceae bacterium | reverse complement strand
AAAAACATGCACAGCAACGAGGCGGCCAGCATCGCGGGCACGGCAATCCCCACCTTATCCCACGACGCCGAGGTGAAGCTGCCCATTGTCCACATCACGATATGCTCCATCTTGTCGCGAAACAGTATCATGATGCAGTATACCATCGCCGAACACAGCGTGCTGATGGCGATGCCGGCCAGCAGCAGCGAAAACGTCGTCACCTTGCCGTGCGCCCAGGCCAGCCGGTATACCGCCGTCACAGCCAGCAGCGCACCGGCAAACGCGAACAGACTCACCGCGCCAAACCCCAGAAAAACCAGCGCGGACGAAAACGCCAGCGCGATTGTGGCGCCCAAGGCCGCGCCCGCGCTGACGCCGATCACATACGAATCCGCCATTGGGTTTTTAAACATGCCCTGAAGACATGCGCCCGCCATCGCCAGCGCGCCGCCGGATGTAAAAGCGAGTATCGCGCGCGGCAAACGCAGGCTGAAAAAAATAATCTGCGTGCTCTCCTTTGCCTCTCCGCCCATCAGCGCAAACAAATCGGCCAGGCTGATGCCCGAGCTGCCAAACAGGAAAGCCGCCGCGAAAGCGGCAACTCCCAGCGGTATCAGCACGATCAGCGTCAGCTTGTTTTTAGAGAGGCTCCGTTTTTTCAATCGTTATTCTCCTGCCAAAAACATTTCTATGTATCCCTGCAAGGTTTGCAGCGCCTCCGCAATCCGCGGGCCGGGGCGCTCGATAATATCCGGATTGATGAAATAGTAGTGTTTTTCTTTGACCGCAGTCAGGCCGGCATACCCCGGCGCCGAGGTAAGATCAGCCTCTGCCACCCACTCCGACACGAGAAGTATGTCGGGGTCGGCCGCCACCAGATCCTCCACCGGATACTCAAGCCATTCAGTTTCCGAGCCCGCCGTCACGCACGTGCCGCCCGCCATGTCGATGATGCTGTTGATGAAGCTGCCTTCGCCGGACGTCCAGTTGCCGTATTCGCCGATACCCATCACATAATAAACGGAAGGCTTTTCTGAAAACGCCGAGGCTTTTTCCTTCACCGCCGTTTCCACCGCAGCAATCTGCTCATTTAATGTAGCCGCTTCATCTTCCCGGCCCACCACCGAGCCGATCAGCGTGATGCTTTTCGCAATATCCTCATAATACGTGGCTTCGCTCGCCACCACTGTGACGCCGGCTTCTTTGAGCCTGGCGATATCCGCATGCTGCAGCCCATTGCCGGCGAACACCACAGTGGGTTCCAGCGCAATCACCTTTTCAATATCAAAGCCGTTGAAATCGCCGACCACCTCGATATTCGCCGTTTCAGGCGGATAGGTGGAGCTGATGTCAATTCCCACGATATTCTCGCCGCACCCCAATGCAAACAGTATCTCGGTGGTGCTCGGCGCGGTGGATACGATGGTCAGCGCCTCTGTGTCCACAGCCTCCGCCTTTTGCCCCATCGCGTCGGTATCCTCTTCGATCAAATCCTTCGGGACCGGCGTGGCCGGCAAGCTTACCTCGGCCTGCGGCGCATCCGCCTGCGGTGCGCAACCGAACATACCAGCCGTCAGCAATAGCGCCAGCAACATAAAGAGCCATTTTTTCATTCTTGTTCCTCCATGGTCAATTATTTCCCACGAAGAGAAAACACAAGCGTATCCCAAACAAAAACGCCCGGGATGGGATGCCCGGGCGTGTGCCGCATATCTTGCGGTCGTCTGCATCTTCCCTCCGAAGAATTCGCGACAATAACACTTTTGGCAGGTTTACCGGCTCGGCTTCATCCCAAAAGGACGCCTTCCCAAGTTTCCTCAGTGGCCTTATTGTCCTTTTCGGTCAGCCATACGGTAGCGGGGGCTGCAACGGCGTCTCACCGTTTTCCCTATTATCCTTATCGGCACCAAAATGTCGGTCTATTCACTTGTCCACAGCATATCACAGCGATTCGGCACGGTCAACAGATCGCCACGAAATGAATCAAATCGTCATATGAATCATCATATCTTTTTATGGCTCTTTCTTGATGGATGTCACATAACCATGCTTTTAAAATCCTTCAATGATAAATTCATTATGCTTTTTATGCTGTCAAAAAGGATATGACTAGTGCGTGTCAATGATTGCCGCGTTGATTCGGCCACTATTTCAACGTCTTTGACAATTATGTGTTGACAGCCCTGCGTTATGATATTAAAATGTTTACTGCCGCATTAATCTGGGGGATTAGCTCAGTTGGCTAGAGTGCCTGACTGGCAGTCAGGAGGTCACCGGTTCGAATCCGGTATTCTCCACCATGGAACCACGCCATATGGCGTGGTTTTTGCTGCTAATGCCGCAGACAAGTTAAAACCAAAACGATTACTTAAAAAAGTGGTTGAATAACCACAGCTGATATATTATAATAACAAACACTGGCGCGGAGGTATGGCTCAGCTGGTTAGAGCGCTCGCTTCACATGCGAGAAGTCGCTGGTTCGAATCCAGCTATCTCCACCATAGAAAAGCCCTTGAAATACGGGGCTTTTTCTTTTATTCCAAGCTTAAGCTGGCTGTCTTGTATACCTGTCCAGACGTTGACTTTATCTATCGCCTATTATATAATGACATATAATTCTACATTGATACCGTATTGCCGTTGCTGTCGTTTTCAGCATATATTTATAGAGATGGGGTTGTGGCACCTGTCAATCCCGTTCTGCGCCTAGCATACGGTGTAATATCCGAAGATGGGAAGCTATCCCCCCAAGGCATAAATCTCAGAGCGCCTGATACATCATGGCATGATGAGATAGATAGATAATATACAAAACAACATAATGCAAAAAACACAACAGAGGGGCCGCTTTTGATATTATATGTAATTATTATTGGGTTGGGTACACTTGTCGGCATCATCATCAATGTACTTATTAACCAAAAAAACATCATATACTATGTGATTGGATCAGTGATCATCCTTATTACAGGCACCCTGGCATGTTTTGTGATATACTATCCGTTTTATTTCAGAAGTTTTCACAATCTTATTATCTCACTTATAGTCGCGGGCGTGTTTATTATGGCCACATATATTGGCCTTCGCCTGATTGTCAATACGGTTATGATCAGCAACCATCATCCGTCTCTTGTCGTCGAGGGAGCAAACGGCATAAAACCGGGTGCGGGCGAAAAAGTGCGCCCCCAGATCGTCAAACAAAAGAAGAACAAGTATAAGAAGACCATCGGAACCGTTCAGGTCACCCGTCTCAATAAAAAAGACCTTCTGATCGCCAGAACAAAGAATTCGCTATCCTCCAACAAATCAAACGACAAAGCACAACCGGAGTCCGCTGTTTCCGGTATTTCGTCTCCGCCTGCTGAACGTACAGCCGGGCCGGTTTATGGAAATATGTTTCTTGATGTGGATCTGGCATCCGAAAACGCGCCGGCCGGCCAAAACGAGGCTGTTCGTGCCAAAGATACCATGGCCGCTCCTCCCATAGACGGTGATCAGCTTCAGCCCGAGGCCGTCACCGCCGAAGAGACGGCGGCAGCCATTATTGCTGATGACACCATGGTGGTCTCAGAAGCCGCGGAACAGGCACAAACCGAGGTCACAGCCGCCGATGACACCGAGGCCGCTTTTGCCGAAGAAACCATGACCACCGCGACCGATGAGCCCAATCAGCCCGAGGCCGTCACCGCCGATGAGACGGCGGCAGCCATTATTGCTGATGATACCATGATCGCTTCCGAAGCCGCGGAACAGGCACAAACCGAGGTCACAGCCGCCGATGACACCGAGGCCG
>CAZNVX010000351.1:0-3776 GCA_964576225.1 uncultured Christensenellaceae bacterium | reverse complement strand
AACCCCTCCCACTAACAAACCAATACTATACATCGATATCATGACAAGAAAGAATGCGCCTATGAAACGAAGCCAAGAACCACTCAATTGATAATTAAAGAAGAGCGCTGCTGTGACGTAGATCAGGATGAGTGAAGCAATCGAATAGAGTGCATAGACTGCAACCTGCACCGCTAATAACATGCCTGGACTTGTTGGTGTTACCTTAAATCGCTTCAGTATTCCTTTATGTCTGTAATCAGATATAACCAAAGGAAGGCCCATGACACCAGCGGCGCATATTGCAATTGCGGCCACTGCCCCAAAAGATTGTTCGAAAAAGGTGTACTCAGCGCCGTCATATGCGGGTTTGTTTCCGAAAATTATACCGAGAATAACCATTGCTACAATCGGCATACATATAGAAAAAATAACCATATCCATCCCGCGCAGGGATAATTTCAATTCTGTTATAAACATCGTACTAAATGCTCTCATTTTCATTATCCTCCTCATCGGTATACCAAAGGTATGCGTCTTCAAACTTATCAAAAGGACTCGATGCAATAGCTTCATTCACAGTTCCATAAAAAACACTTTTTCCGTTTTTTAGAATATTTATTTTATCACACAGTGCTTCTACCTCGTCCATATAATGAGAGGTAAGCAAAATGGTCAAACCTTTGGCTTTTAAATCGGAAAGACAATTCCACACATCCCGCCTTGCTCTTGCATCCAGTCCGGTTGTCAATTCGTCTAAAAACACAACTTCGGGATCCGGAATCAAAGCCAAGACAATAAACAGCCGCTGCCTTTGCCCTCCAGAAAGCTCCTTGACTTGGCTTTTCAGTTTCTCTTTAAGCCCCAACCGGATTAATAAATCCAAATAATCCAAAGACGTTTTGTAAAGAGATTGTGTGACTTTGCAAAGTTCCTCTACCGTAATTCTGTCTTGATAATTCGCTTCTTGAAATTGAACACCAACTTGCTCAAACAGTTTTTTGCGGTCTGTCTGGGGGGTCAAACCCAATACAGATACGGTTCCGCTGTCGTGTTTTTTTGTGCCCAAAATACACTCAATGGTGGTGGTTTTTCCAGCACCGTTCGCGCCCAGCAACCCGAATACTTCACCACGGCAAATAGAAATATTAACATTATCAACTGCTCTGACGTGGGCATAAGACTTGCTCAGCTTTTCTACCTTGATGGTTGTTTCCAAGCTAACATTCCCTCCTGTCTATTCTTCATAGAGTAAGAATATCAACACAACAAAGTCTGGTGTTACAGTGGAGGGTTTGTGATAAAATATTTTTTCATGTTCTTGATGTGCACGATAATCTTTTCAGCATTTTTCTCGGCATAATGCAAAGATGTGATCAATCTATCACAAACAGAGATAATGGTGTCATTTTCTTTTGGAGTATCAATGACTTCTCGTATATTTGCTTTTGGGTCGCAAGACAAAGCATTCAACATTCGTAAAATTGCTGAAAGTGAATAATTTGCGCAGCGCAGAGAGCGAATGATTGTAAGCAACTTGATATCTTCATCCGTATAGACGCGATACCCATTCTGTGTTCGCTTGACACATATCAAACCATTCATTTCCCAGTTCCTCAAAGAATCTATAGAAATCTGCAAATGCAAAGATGTTTCTTTTCTGGTATAAAAAATCGTTTTTTTCTTTTCCTTGGTTCCAGACAATATCTTTGTTGCAATTAATATGGATTCTTCGGCATTGCTTTGTTCTTTTTTTATTTGACACAAGTAGCTTTCAGTAAGATGAAGTGCTTTATCGAAATTGCCAATAGCGCATGTCTTAATTATTTCAATGGCTTTTTTACGCAAGCCATTTTGCAAAACTTCAACCTTTAGTGCGGTTCTTGCAAGTCTAAATTGCTCCAGATGTATGTCAGTAAATACCCGATATCCGTTTGCCTGTCGTACAGGCCTGGGTATGAGATCAAGCTCCTCATAGAGCCGAACAGTATTCGGATGAATGCCAATTATTCGCGCAACTTCGGACGTTTTGTAGGTATTACACACAATACAGCAACCTCCAAAACTTATATGGTTAGAATATAGAGGTTTCTATTATATGCGCATAAGTCAAGGTAAATCAAGCTAATCAGCTGTAAAAAAACCACGTAATAAACAATGATGGGTAAACGACGACCAGATGGAAGCTCTGTGCCATTTACAGCCCAAGCTTTTTGAAGAACAGCAGCGCGTTCGCGCGGTCGCTGACCTCGATCTTCATATAGATCTGGCTGATATAATTTTTGACTGTACCCACGGAGAGATACAATGATTCGGATATTTCCTTGTTGCTTTTCCCCTGAGTCAGCAGGCGTATGATGTCGATTTCACGCTCGGTAAAATCGTCAAGTGTGACCTCGGGGGCCGATCTTGACGCCAAACGTGAAGTGATCTTCGCAGCCACACGCCCCGGCAGTATGATGCTGCCGCTCAGGCTGTCGCGTATTGCGCCGATCAGCTTTTCGCTGCCGATATCCTTGAGCAGGTAACCGGATGCGCCATATGTCATGGCATTGATGATATACTCATCGTCATCAAACGTGGTCAGCACGATCACGATCGTCTGCGGGCATTCCTGCTTGATAAGCCGCGTGGCCTCCACACCGTCCATTTCCGGCATGCGGATATCCATCAACACAACATCGGGCTCAAGCTTTTTGGTCAGCTCAAACGCTTCCCGGCCGTTTCCGGCTTCGCCGATCACGGTGATGTCGTCGTGGTTATCAAGCAGCGCGCGCAGTCCGTCGCGGATCAGCGTTTGATCGTCTGTCAGCAATACGCGAATGCTCATGCGGGTTCTCCTTCCGTGCGGGTTCCCGTCGGCATGGATATGCTGACGGTAAAGCCTTCGCCTTGTGTGCTGTGCGTCGCCATTGTGCCGCCGAGGCTTTGGACGCGTGCTGCCATGTTCTGCAGGCCGAATCCATGTCTGTAATCATCCGCGCCCGCGCCATCATCGCTGAATGTCATATGCACGCTGCCCTTGTATTCCTGCAACAGCAGATCGGCCTTTGTGCTGCTCCCGTGCTTTAAGCTGTTGGTTGCACATTCCTTTACGGCGCCCAAAAGAACATTCTGTTGAATAGGCAACAGGTCAGATTTGAGTTCGGCAATATGCGATATATGAAGGCCGGTGTTTTGGCGTATGCTCTCTAGCAGTTCTTCAAGCGCAGCGGTAAACGCTTTCTCCTCGCCTTTTTGGATGGCACTGACAGAGCTTCGGATATCATCAAGGCCGCGCTTGACCTGTTTTTTAGCCAGGGAAAACTTTTCAAGCGCTTGGGTGCTATTCTGGCTCAACAGCTTTTCACCGGCCTCAATAGAGATCACGGCGCTGGTCAATGTATGGCCGACATTATCGTGTATTTCCCCTGCGATTCGGGTTCGCTCTTTGATGGCGCTCATCTGTTCAAGCTGTAACGACTGTTCTTTAAGCGCCGCCAGCGCAGTCTCGAGCCGTTTGTTGGCCAGCAGCTGCTTTTTAAGTGAGTAAAACGTGATGAACACCAGCAGGAGCAAAAGGATATTCACATAAATGTAACTGACGATGACGTCAGCATCCGCACCGTGAATGCTTAAGGCTTTTGCGATATTGACAGACAAGTAAACACAAAACGCGCCGAGCGAATAGATTTTGACAAGACGCAGCGGAAATCCGTTAATTATCCCGGCCAGAACAGCCATCATAATAAACTGCGTGTTTAAGCTTCTGTCAAGATATTCGATCGGCATCACAAGCAAAATCTGCAGCGCGGGCA
>CAZNVX010000350.1:0-3788 GCA_964576225.1 uncultured Christensenellaceae bacterium | reverse complement strand
GCGTCCAGATATTATTCAGGAATGGTTGAACAGGTTAATGGCCACTCCGCAAAAAAAAAATTCTGATGCAGTAAAAATGCAGTAATCGCCCGTTTCTGGAGGCAAAAATCAGCTTGATGAAATAACAAAAGCCCCTGAAAGTGCCTATTTCAAGGGCTTTTGTTTATGGCGTGCCCGGAGGGATTCGAACCCACGACCTTTTGATTCGTAGTCAAACACTCTATCCGGCTGAGCTACGGGCACATATAGTTTTAGCTTCTCGAACGCCTAACTATTCTAATATAAACACAATCCGATGTCAACAAAGCATTTGGCTGCTTTTTTCACCGCGTTTGTTACCACACAGGCCAGTATTCATCAACAGCAAGCGGGTAAAGGATCAGAAAAAAAGCTGGAACGACCATGAAGATGAACATTGTTCGCCTGTTTGATGGTCAGGCAAAAATGTCCTGCAAAGACAAAATTGCATGATCAAAAGGGCTGTTTGTCAAGATTCTACTAGCATGTCATGTGGCGCGAAATGGAAGCGGTTGTTACAATAAAGACGATTCAAATTATAGATAAAATTATGGTTTTGCGCAGGGGCTAATATAAACGGGCATTAATGTGACGGAAGGCTTGAAGAGACGTTATAAGTGATCAGGAGCCCCGGAGAAGATTATATTAATCACAATATAATCCAGTGAATTTCTTGCATTACAAGATAATGCTTGAAGGAAATGGGCAGGCAACATGCCAGTTAATATAAATCATATGCAGCTTAATATAAGCTATTCATGGAATATGGGTTAAGGACTAACATGGGGTTATCAAAAATAAGGAGGAACCCCTGATGTCTAAAAGAATTGGCATCCTTTTGTTGGCTCTTGCCATGATTGTGGCGTTACTTGTGGCTTGCGGCGCACCGGCTGAGAAAAAGGACGAAGCGAAACTCGTGGGCGTGACAATGCCGACGAAGTCTTTGCAAAGATGGAACGAGGACGGTGCCAATGTGAAGGCGGCATTGGAAGCCAAAGGCTATAAGGTGGATCTGCAGTATGCCGACAACAAGCAGGACGCGCAGAACAGCCAGATTGAGAACCAGATCACCATGGGGTGTGATGTTCTGGTTATCGCATCGATTGACGGCGGCGCGCTGGGCGGCGTTCTCGAGCAGGCCAAGAAGGCCAATATCCCCGTCATTGCCTATGACAGATTGCTGACAGACACCGACAAGTGCGATTACTACGCCACGTTCGACAACTATGGTGTGGGCGCGATGCAGGGGCAGTTCATCATCGATACGCTTGGCCTGGCAAAGGGAGAAAAAGGTCCCTTCACGATGGAGTGCTTCGGCGGCGACCCGGGCGACAACAATGCCAAGCTGTTTAATGCGGGCGCTATGGATCTCCTGCAAACCTACATCGACAGCGGCGTGCTCGTGGTTAAGTCCGGCCAGACGGAATACCCGGGGCAGATTGCCATCACGAACTGGGAATCTAAGGGTGCTCAGGACAGAATGGATAACCTGCTGACTGCTTACTATGCCGACGAGAACATTGATGTCGTTCTTTCACCGAATGACAGCCTTGCACAGGGCATCGTGGCGTCGCTGAAATCGTCCGGCTATGGCTCGGCGGATAAGCCCTTCCCGATACTGACGGGTCAGGACTGCGACAAAATCAATGTCGGCCAGATCATCCGCGGCGAACAGTCGATGTCTATCTTCAAGGACACCCGTGTGCTTGCGGATCAGGTAATCGCGATGACCGATGCGATACTGGCAGGCCAGCAGGTCCCGGTTAACGCGACATATCCCAATGGCAAGATCGATGTGCCGTCATACAACTGCAAGATACTGTTTGCAGACAAGAGCAACTGGAAAGCCATACTGGTGGATACCGGATATTACAAGCTGTCCGACATACCGGATGCCGAATAGAGCGGCAGTCTGAAAAAATGGCGGCAGCAGCGCTGCCGCCATTTTTAATGAAGGCCACCCCATAAGACGATAGCTTTTGGGGTGGCCAAAAGGCAAGCACAGATAAAGAATACACTGATAGTCTGGCTGATAAGGAGTGGTCGAATGTCGGAATATATCCTCGAAATGGACAATATCACAAAAGAGTTCCCAGGCGTCATCGCTCTGAAAAATGTGAATTTCAAAATTAAAAAAGGTGAGATTCACGCACTGGTCGGGGAAAACGGGGCAGGCAAGTCGACGCTGATGAACGTGCTGAGCGGCATACATCCCTTCGGCTCTTATACCGGCAATATTATATTCAAGGGCAAGGAGTGCAGGTTCAGGAACATACGTGAAAGCGAAGCTGTAGGCATAGCCATTATCCATCAGGAGCTGGCGCTCAGCCCGTATTTGACGATTGCGGAAAACATTTTTCTGGGGAACGAAAGGGCAAGGGGCAGTGTGATCAACTGGGATGAGACCAACAGAAAAGCCATTGAGCTTATGAAGAAGGTTGGCCTCAAAGAGAAACACACCATCCGGATTATGGACATAGGCGTCGGCAAGCAGCAGCTCGTCGAAATAGCCAAAGCGCTGTCTAAAAACTGTGAGCTGCTGATACTTGACGAGCCGACCGCAGCGCTCAACGATGATGATTCCGGCCATCTGCTTGAGCTGCTCAAAATGCTCAATAAGGAGCAGGGAATGACATGCATACTGATCTCGCATAAGATCCACGAAGTGATTAAAATCGCTCACAACATCACTGTACTGCGGGACGGCAAAACCATTGAGACGCTTGACAACAGCCAGCAGATCAGCGAAAGCCGGATTATCAAGGGCATGGTGGGGCGCGAGTTGATGGATCGCTTCCCCAGGCATGAAGCTGAGATTGGCGAGATCGGTTTTGAGATCAGAGACTGGGTGGTGCACGATCCGCTCAACGAGGAACGGGTTGTGATTGACCATGTCAGTCTCAATGTCCGAAAGGGCGAGATTGTCGGGCTTGCCGGGCTGATGGGCGCAGGCCGGACAGAGCTGGCGATGAGCGTGTTTGGCAGAACCTACGGAAAGAGAATAACCGGCACGCTGATTAAGGACGGCAAAGAAATCGTGCTGCACAAAGTCAGCCAGGCAATTGACAACGGTATTGCCTATGTGACCGAAGACAGAAAAACAGCGGGACTTATTCTGATCCAGGATATCAAAAAGAACATCACGCTGGCCAACCTAAAATCAATCACCAAATATGCTGTCAACGAGGACGAGGAAATTGTTATCGGCAAGCAATACCGCGATAAACTGGATATCAAATCATCCAGCGTGTTTCAAAAGGTGGGAAATCTTTCGGGCGGTAACCAGCAGAAGGTGGTGTTGAGCAAATGGATATTTGCCAACCCGGATGTGCTGATACTCGACGAGCCGACAAGGGGCATCGACGTGGGCGCCAAGTATGAAATCTACAAAATCATTATTCAGCTGGCGGAAACCGGCAAGTGCGTTATCCTGATATCTTCCGAGCTTCCGGAAATATTGGGCATCACCGATCGCCTGTACATTATGAACGAAGGCCGTATTGTCGGCGAAATGGAAACCAGCGAGGCGACGCAGGAGGGCATTATGTCGACGATCATACGGAGTTCAGACAAGAGCGACAGGGGGAATCAAAAATGAAAAAAGGCAATGATTTTTTTAACCGAAACATGCGCCAGTACGGCATGCTGATAGCCCTGATAGTGATTATGGTGTTTTTCGGATTTGCAACGGGCGGCAGCCTGATATGGCCAAGGAACGTGTCGATGCTGGTGCGCCAGAACGCATACGTCTTAATATTGGCCATCGGCAT
>CAZNVX010000349.1:0-3794 GCA_964576225.1 uncultured Christensenellaceae bacterium | reverse complement strand
AAGAGGCTTCATGGCTCTCTGGGGTTGTGCCATATTCATTTCGCCGCTATAACCTATTCAACAATCAATTCTCTTGGCGATATTCTCTCGACTCCTTTTCCTGCTACCCATGTGCAGGTCATCACAAACAGTGTGGCAAGCGGGGCTATCAGCAGAGTTTGCGTAACGGGAAGCGTGAACGGAAAGCTTTCAAAACCAAACACACCCATAGTCAGCAAGAGTATTCTGGGAACAACCAGTATGCCCACACCAACGCTAAGTACACTGCTTATAAAGGTGAGTATCGAGAAGTTTATTATCATGATGCCTCTGATCTGCGCATTTGTCATGCCGAGGGATTTGTATATCCCAAACTCTTTTCTGAATTCAAGCACATTAATAAACACATAGTTGGTCAGTATAAGCAGCATGATAAGTACAAACAGAATGCTGATGGCAAGCATGATAGGTTCCATAATCACCGACATCGTATCAAACACGCCTTGTATTTCGCTCATATCATCAATCGTTACGTTGTGTTGCGCAAACACGTTATCGAAATACTCCGAAAACTCACCGGATGTCACACCTTCATTTAACACCACAAGCAATGAATGGGGTATTGATATACCATCCATATTGTCAATCACCGAGCTGTGCAGCCTGATGTTGCCTCCCATGTGCAACACTGTCTGGTAAATGCCAGTTATCAGAAAAGTGCTTTCTTCGCCGCCAATAAATATTTGCATGGTATCCCCAACTGTTTTGCTGTAATCCTCAGCCAGGACGGTAGAAATGGATACTTCATTCTCATATTCAGGGTTTCTCCCCTCAATATTCATAATCCCCACCGCATCAAAATTGCTGTATATCATGGCCGCAAGGTTTCTTGTTTCATGTTCATTTGTTCTGCCGATTGCAGCAGGCACCTCTCTGTATCCAGAGAATGAATTGACCATGCCTGTTTTCTGAAGCGCCACTTCTATTCTTTTTACATCTTCTTGCTCAGTATATGAGGTCATCATTGTTACATCTTTGTTATCAGCTCCCCAAAACGCCATATTATCAAAAGAGTTGTTCAGTGAAGCGATGCCGCTTACACCATAGAAAATGGTAAACGCCGTGAACATTGCAACAAGCATGATGAAAAAGCTTTGTCCCTTCTTTAAAAACATCTGTTTGATTGCCAGCACGAAGGGTATGGGCAGATTATCGATGAATGAATCTTTTAGTGCCGTGCTTCTATTTTTAATGTTCACATGCCCGTTATACCGTATCGCTTCTGATGGTTTTATTCTTTTTATTTTTAAAGTTGATGCAATTGTCGATAATACGGTTGCAAACGCCATAACACACAGCGTGATTAAATACGGCAGATGCCAAACCATGCCTGAGCCGTCTCTGCCCAGATTTTTCAACACAATGTTGCCTGCCAAGATCAGCAGCTGGCTTCCTGCAATCAAGGCCAAAAGCATAGCACACAGTGTTATTAATATATATTGCATCATATAAGCCCACTTTATTGCGCCTGAGGAAAAGCCTTGCGCCTTAAGAATGCCAATTGTCGATATCTCGGAAGCAATGTTTCGTTTAAGCACTGTGAACACCACAAACACAGCGATAAGCATCAGAATGACAGAAAAGCCTAAAATCGATCCGCCCATGATGTTATACAGCGTAGAGTAACCCATCTTAATGCTGTCATAGTTCAAAACGTGCCCAATATACTGTCCGTTAAGTGCGCTTTGGAATTTTCCCCAAACTGCAGGCGCGTTATTATAGTCTGTGAGCCGAATCCCCATAATATAATCTATATTACTGATATCCTCTGCCAGCGATTCAAACGTTTGGGGACTAACCCAAAATCGCGGCGGCATAAAGTCGTTACTATATAGTGGGTCAAACAGTATGGCAGATATTGTATATTCTCTTTCATCCTGTCCGCTGATGATAAACTTAAGCTTATCGCCTACAATCACATTCTCGCTGTACGCAAAAGCTGTGGTAACCCATACCTCGGTGTCACAGGGAACATGCGTTTTTTCTCCCTCGATAAACTTCAGTATATCTTGCTGAGTATGTTTTTGAGCAGCATTTGTGATGACAAGCTCGGGAGTCGGAATACTTCGCCCTTCATAGAAGACCTTGCCGTCTCTTATCAGGCTTTCAACCGTATATACGCCCTCTGTTTCATTATTATTTGACCAAAACTCTTCTATTTGATTTGGATTATGGTATTGTTGATTGAACCGCAGGCTGTAATGCGAAGTTGCGTGCTCTTCAAGAACGTCTTCAACCAAACCGTTTATATTGAGCAATAGCCCCAAAGCACAAAAAAGCATGGTTGCAGCTGCAAATATAATAATGAGTATCAGAATGTTTTGTTTTTTTCTTCTTTTTATGTTGCCGAATACAAGCGTAAAAATGCTGGCCATCGCTACCACCCCTTCTCTTTAAGAAAACTGAATATCTGTCTTTCTCTTTCTTCTGTCTTGTCGGCTTCAAACCGCTCGAGCTCAAGCTTCCCGTCTATTCTGCCGTCTTTCAAAAACAGTATCCTGTTTGCTCTGCAAGCCACTTTAATATCATGGGTGACCATAACGATTGTCTGCCCATCTTCATTGATATCGGTTAATATTCTCATCACATTGTCGCCTTGCGAAGAATTTAAGGCACCTGTAGGTTCATCGGCGAAAAGTATCTTTGGAGTATTGATGAGCCCTCTGGCTATTGCAGCACGCTGCTGTTCACCTCCTGATACTTGTGAGGGAAGCTTGTCTTTGTGCTTTGCTATTTGCAGCGCATCCAATAGCCCCAAAGCTCTTGCCCGCACAGCTTTTCTGTTCTTTTCTATCAGAGAGCCGGGGACTATGATGTTTTCTAAGATGGTCAGCGTAGGCACAAGATTAATTGACTGAAACACAAAACCCATCTTATCCCTTCTAAAAAGCGTCATCTTTTTTTCTGTATACTTTTCAATGTTTTGATTGTTAAAGATGATCTCTCCCGCATCTGCACCTTCTAAACCGCTCAATAAATACAACAGCGTTGACTTTCCGGAGCCTGAGCTTCCCATGATGACGGTAAAGTCATTTTCGTAGATCTCCAAATTGATATTTTTCGTTACATGAAACTGATTGCCGTCTGTAAAAAATGTTTTACACAAATTTCTTGTTTGAATAATTGGTTTTTTCATAATAGCTTATTCCTTTCGTTACATCTGTTTTGAGTATACGAAGCCTTTATTGATTCCGGATTATTAATTTATTAACTGTTTATTAACTGAGATTAGGATAAACATAGCGTTACTGCAAAAACTGTAATGCTGGTTTCACGTTATCCATATTTAAATAGACAGCAATTATTTGAGGCAGGATAATTTGATTAAGCTATCGGAATTGAAAATACAAACTCGCTTCCAGCGTTTTTGATGCTCTTTGCTTTGATGGTACCGCCATGCTGCTCAACAATATATTTGCATATGCTGAGCCCCAAGCCAGTGCCCATAATTCTCTCTCTGGTTTTCTCACCTCTATAAAACTTTTCAAAAATGTGCGGCAATTCCTCAGGTGCTATTCCAAATCCATTATCTAAAATAGAAATCCAAATATGCTGATCATCCAAAGAATAACGCAGTGTAATCTTGGCATCCTCAGGTGTGTATTTTTCTGCATTTTGTACAAGATTCAATATAACCTGCTCTATCCTCCCTTGATCAACATTGATGAGTACGTCAGGTATTTCTCCGTCTACTAGGAAGCTGACTTTGGTATTATCGAACATTGAATAGAACTGACGGTGAATTCTTTCGAATA
>CAZNVX010000348.1:0-3809 GCA_964576225.1 uncultured Christensenellaceae bacterium | reverse complement strand
GGATGACAATCAAACGCGTGGAGAGACTGGACGATGCGCTTGAGATTTCGGATGACACGGCATCGCGCATCATGCCGTACGGGCTGGCGGCGAGCTTCGCGCTGGCCGATAAAAACGGCGATATGTATGCTGATTATTCGGCGATGTACCGGGTGCTGTGCCGCACGATACGCGGCGGCGAGGCGGATGCGGCGGATGAATACGGCGTGCTGGAAGGAATGAGGTAAAAGGCGCATGGACAGCGATTTTCTGCGCCTTTCCAGGCGCGAAAAGGAACTGAGCAAAGCTGTTGACGGCTGCTTAAAACGCAGTGGTGGCAGCATAACGGGAGACCTGGCGGTGGATGGCGGTGGCAGCGTGACGGGCGACGTGGCTGTGGGCGGCAGCCTGCGCGTGACGGGCGAGCTGAACGTGAGCAGAAACGTGACGGTGGATTCGGGGATCGGCAGTTACAGATACCTGGTGATACGGCGCGGGAAAGCACAGACGATGCTGACGACGCTGCCGGTTGACGGTAACGGCGGCACGGTTCTGCTGTATGCCGACAGCGGCATGAACAAGGGAACGCTCAAGCTTCGGGAAACGGGCGTTGTCCAGTATTCACCGAACGGGTCGGCTTTTTTCGACATGTGGCACGACGGGAACTTAAGCTTTGAGACCGGAATCTGGACGCCTTCAATACGCGGCGCAACGACCGACCCGTCGGTGACATATACGTCACGCAGCGGCCGGTATACAAAGATCGACAGATTCGTCTCCGCCTCGGTGTTCCTGGTCGTGAACACCATATCGGGCGGCAGCGGAAATCTGTTTGTGGGGGGGTTGCCGTTCGCCATCGACAACGCGGCCGTTGGGGCGATCAGCCTTGGGCGGCTGGCATACAACACAAATTACACCGGGATTACGGTCAAGGAATTCGGATGCTTTTTCAACGGCGGTTTGCCGCTGCTGACATACGGCGACCTTGGCGCGCGGCTGGTGACGTCCAATTTACTTGCCGGTTTTGTAATGGGTGGGACACTGACGTATTACACAGTGGGATAAAGGAGGATAGAGACATGGTGAAGGTTATGGTGGATATGCTGACTGATACGGGCGTCAGCATCAAAACGCAGCAGTATATCGAGCAGGACGGCGTTGAATATACCGCCGGACTGCCGCACCGGTGCGCGTACGTCAACTCAAACCGCGGCAGGGCCGACATTGCGGCGGCGCTAGAGGAGCCTTTTCTTTCCGCAGTGATGGCGGTTTGGGGCGATTCGCCAATTGTACCGGAGGTGGAAGGGTTATGAGGCGGGAGGTGCTGCAGCAGATCATGCTGCCGGAGCTTTCCGGCGGTCTGAATACGCGTGACCCGGAGTCGGGCATCGCTGACAACCAGAGCCCTGACATGCTCAACCTGTGGTTCCGTGATATGGCGCTCTGCAAAAGACCCGGACAGATAAAGCTGGCGGCGCTTACCGACTTGAAGCGTATATCCGAACTGTACAACGGAAACTGCCTGGTACACGCGGGAACCAAGCTCTTCCTATGGGAGCGTCAGGGCGCGTTGCGCAACAGAAACAGGTATGACCCGGAGGCGGTCTATGAAATGGGGGATTATGTGGTGGCGGACGGGCCGCTGACCATCGGCGGCAAGGCGTACATGGCGGGAGACTGTGTGATCTACAACGTGTCGGCACATGCCGGACAGGTGGAGACGGCGACAGTGGAGACGGCGACGGCGGACGGTATATCGGCAGCGGGCAGCGCGGCGGTGACGGTTGCCGCTTCGGACGTGGCGGGTGCGCCGCTGAGTTTTTCTGTGGCACTGGCAGAGGGCGACGCCGCTGAGGTGGCTGCGGCGAAAATCCGGTCGGCACTTGGCACAAATACCGCTTTAACCGCGGTATACGCGGTGGGGGGCGGCGGTACGTCTGTGACAATGACGCGGCTGTCGCCGGGACGCAAGGATAAGTCGCTCAATATCAGCATCATCAACGACTCCTGCGAAGGGCTCAAGGACGCGCCCGAATCCGCGGATACTCCTTTTTGGCACGCCGCGGTCACATCGATCGCGTCCGGTATGCCTGATAAACCCGGCGTGTTCTGCGAGTTCGGTGACACGCTATATTATTTCGGCGGTGGTGAGATTTGGCAGATCGGCGCGGACTACACCGTGCATACGGTGACACCGTATGCGCCGGTTGTGCTGATCAACGCGCGGCCTGACTTGTCGGAAAGCGACGACGGCGAGCCGTACAACCTGATCGGCGCGGGGTTCACGGTCAAATACAACGGAAACGCGGGCGGAGACGTATGTTATTACGTGGCTGCGGCGCCAACGTCCGGCACGTTCACCGTCGCGGCTTCGTTTGGCTCAAGCACGCCGCTGGACATTACGTCAGTCGGTTCGGCAGGGTGGCGGGTACGCCGTCGAGGCGGCGGCTGGATTGCCGGTACGGCCTCTGCGAACGCAGGCAACGATACCATTACATTGGCCGCACACGGCTTGACGGCAGGCGACGCGGTGCAGTTTGACAAGGGCAGCGGCGTGTTGCCGGGCGGGCTGGACGCCTACGACTCGGACAAGATTACGCTGTATAAGCTGCCGCACACGCAGCTTGACGATACGGCAGTGAAGGTGACCGTCGGTACAGCGACCCCGCCATATACTGCAGCGCTGACGGAGGGGGTTCATTTCTCCGTGAACAGGGCCAATGGAACGTTGAATTTTGCGGGCGGAAGCAGCCCGTACGGTGCGCCGATGACGGGCACCAGCAACGTGTGGATCACGGCATACAAGACGGTTCCCGGCGCGAAGCAGAAGATCACCGATTGCACGGTGGCTGTGCGCTACGGCGGTGAAGCGGCGGGCGTGGTGGGCGGCACACGCGTGTTTGTGATGGGTAACCCGCAGTTTCCATACCATTACTGGCGCAGTGATTTGGGGCTTCACGTGAGTGCGGGAATGACATACTTCCCGGACACAGCGGAGGAGGTGCTCGATCAGAACAGCGAGGCGATCACGGCGGCAGCCAAGATGGGCGAGTCACTGATCATATTCAAGGAGAGTTCAATATTTGCGGTGGGCTACAGCTTTGACGGGGAGGACGTGTATTACCCGGTGCGCGAGTGCCACAGCACCATCGGCTGCGATATGCCGGGCAGCGTGCAGCTGGTGGACAACCGTCTGGTGTTCGCCCATACGCGCAGCGGCGTGCACATACTGATCGGAACGGACAACACTTTGGAAAACATTGTAAAGCCTTTGTCGGCCAATGTGAACGCCCTGCTGCTGGCGGAAAAGAACCTGCCGGACGCTTGCTCGTGTGATTTTGAACGGTATTATTGGCTGTGCGTGAACGGACATGTGTATCTGTGGGATTACGACACCACGCCTTATTACAACTATTCGGACTATGACAAGGCGCAGAGGCGGCTGGCGTGGTACCGGTTTGACAATATGCACGCGCTGGTGTTCCATCCGGCGGAAAACGTGCTGTATTACGGCAGCCGGTCGGGCATCGTGAAGCTGACCAAGAATCACAACGATTTCGGTCAGCCATTCGGAGCGTACTTCAAAAGCAAGGCATTTGACCTGGGCAGCCCGGACGAGCTCAAGACATTCGTATGCCTGTATCCCGGTTTTTCCACGGACGGAAATATAAAGGCGACGGTGAGTGTGGGCAACGAGCGGACGGACAGCTATATGGAGCGGTCATTTGACGTGCGGTCGTTCGACTGGGGCGCGTTTAACTGGGATGCGTTGACATGGCATCGCATCAAGTTTGCACAGGTGGCTGCGATGCGCCTGAATATGCGCAAGG
>CAZNVX010000347.1:0-3816 GCA_964576225.1 uncultured Christensenellaceae bacterium | reverse complement strand
CATGGATATGCATCCGCCCTTCCGGAACGGAACCAAAGATCAAAATCTATTACGCCGTGTGCGCCCCGTCGGCCAAGGCCGCTGTGCAACAGCTCGCGCAGCTCGAAGCTGCGTTTGAAAAACTCATTTAAATCAACTCTGACGGATGAATATGGAAATAACGCAGCATAAAAAAGAAGAGCATCAATTGGCTCTCCTTCTTAATTGGTTGTCCTTTTAAAACTGGCTGCCGGACATGTTGCTTTCTGCATACTGTATTAGCTTTTTGACCATGTTTCCGCCGACACGGCCAGCCTCACGAGCGGAGATATCACCGTTGTACCCTTGTTTGAGGTTGACGCCGATTTCATTAGCCACCTCATACTTCATGTTGCTCAGAAACTGTTTGGCCTGAGGCACCATTGTCTGATTGCTATTGTTTGTTGCCACTCAATTCACCTCCTTCTATATCATATCTTTCCACCGTTTTCAGTATCTACACATGTAAATAAAGGAATGAAAATGTAAATGATATGCAATAAGCATTTTTGAAGTTTGGCTTAAAACCAAAAATATGTGGTACAATAAAGAAAAAAAGGAGCAGGGTCTCATGTTCACTATTGTTGACGTCTTTGCCAGAGAAATATTGGACAGCCGCGGAAATCCGACGGTTGAAGCACAGGTTGAGTTGTCGGGTGGCGCCAGGGCCCATGCGGCAGTGCCATCGGGGGCGTCAACCGGCCAGTTTGAAGCGGTAGAGCTTCGCGACGAAGACGCGAGCCGGTATTTGGGGCGCGGTGTTAAAAAGGCGGTTGAGAACGTTAACGGTCCGATAGCTGACAGCCTTACAGGGCTGGACGCGCAAAACCAGGCGGATATTGATTATACAATGATCGCGCATGACGATACCGATAACAAATCCAAGCTTGGTGCAAACGCCATGCTATCTGTATCACTGGCTGTGGCAAAAGCAGCGGCCATTCAGGCCGACCTGCCGCTGTATCGGTATATCGGCGGGTGCAACGCAAGAAAACTGCCTGTCCCGATGATGAACATCATAAACGGCGGCAAACATGCGGATAACAGCGTGGACATTCAGGAATTCATGATCATGCCGGTGGGTGCTCAAAGCTTTGCTAAAGCGCTGCAGATGAGCGCCGAGGTTTTTCATTATCTGAAAAAAGCGCTTAAACAAAAGGGTTACAGCACGTCCGTGGGTGATGAAGGCGGTTATGCACCCAATCTTAAATCCAATGAGGAGGCCATAGATATTATTTTGGAGGCTGTATCCTTGGCCGGCTATCTGCCGGGTCAGGACTTTATGCTTGCCATTGATGCGGCGGCCACAGAAATGTTTGAAGCGGCCCGTGAAAAAGGCGAAGAAGGCAAGTACTTTTTCTGGAAGTCCGGCGTGATGATGACAACGGAACAGATGGTAGGCTACTGGGATAAGCTTTGCGGGCAATACCCGGTCATCTCATTGGAAGACGGTTTGTCTGAGGATGACTGGGCGGGCTGGAAAATACTGACGCAACAGTTGGGCGGAAGGATACAGATCGTCGGGGATGATCTGTTTGTGACCAACACGGAACGCCTTTCCCGTGGCATCAAGACCCATACCTCCAACAGCATTTTGATAAAGGTTAATCAGATTGGTACGCTCACAGAAACGCTCGAGGCGGTTGAGATGGCCAACAGAGCAGGCTTTACGGCGATTATCAGCCATCGCTCCGGCGAGACGGAGGATGTCACGATCGCAGATTTATCGGTGGCCGTCAACGCGGGACAGATTAAGACCGGGGCGCCGTCACGTACGGATCGGGTTGCCAAATACAATCAACTTCTGCGCATTGAGGAGGAGCTGGGGCTTACCGCTGTTTATCCAGGCAGGAACGCGTTTTTTAATCTGGGATAGCTGCATGCCGCAATGTGACCTATCAGCAGGAGAGCGTTGCCCGATGAAGACCATATTTTACCGCAAAAAGACAAACTGCGCGATAAAACGCGCAGTTAGGATTATTGTATTGCTTACATAGCTGCGTTCAAAAGGTCGTATTGCATAAGGTTACAGCTTGGATTTGGCAAATCGGTATGACTGTGACTTTGCCAAAGCAGTTGGAACCCGGGCATCCCCCAGAGCGCGTGATCATTTTTATACAATCACAGGTAACAGCACACAGCAGCCCTGTATAACAGCAGCTTTCGGTGCATATGGTAACGACTTGATCAATGCTATCGCACAAGGAGTCGATCAGACATCGTCTGTTATCAGCAATATTGCCATCCATATTATTGTTTAACCCCCTCTTGAAGTGTTAATCTATAATTATTCTATGGATTATGTTTTTTTTTGTGACAAATCCAAGCTTGAAAACTGACAGACAGGCTGCAAGGGTTTGATTTCACCTGTTCAAGAATACTCAAATTTAAGTTATTCTGGAAAAAACCGATTAATTGAATAGGAGTTAAATACGGAGATTCCGAAATACCAAGCGGAGCAAGTTTTAAAGAGGAACAGTATGAAAGTCCTTATCGTGGATGATTCACTGATGGTACTCAAAGAGGTGGAATCACAGATTAAAGAGATAGAGGAGATCGCAGAGGTGATACTCTGCTCACAATCCACCCAAACAATCAAAATCATTAAGAATAAAAATATAGATATATTAATTATGGATGTCGTGATGCCTGAAATGAGTGGCCTTGAGGTTCTGGGGAAAATCAGGCAGGACGAAGCGTTAAAAGACATTCAGATCATTATGCTTACATCTGAACCCGAATACCTGAGAGAAAGCTTTACCCTGGGCTCTGACGATTTCATCAACAAGCCATTTAAACCGGTGGAGCTGCAGTCAAGGCTTAAAGCCGCAATAAAAACCCGGAAAAGCTTGCAGATGGTCAATGAAATGAATCGGCAGCTGAATCTTAAAAATGAAGAGCTAATCAAGCTTAATCAACTGCTCAAGGATTCACAAGTGAGCATTATACAGACAGAAAAAATGGCGTCTATCGGCGAACTGGCGGCTGGCGTGGCTCACGAAATCAACAATCCGCTCGGATATGTGAAAAGCAATATCGAAACCTTAAATAGTTTTATAGGCAATATGTTTGCATTGATAGAAATATACAGACAGAGCAAGAAATTGATTTGCGATAGTCTGGATACTTCAGCTGAAGACGTAATCCGCACCCAAATCAGGAACATCAATAAAGCGGAGGAAAGATTTAAGATTGATTTTATCATCTCCGAAATAGCGCCGTTGTTTGTCGACTTGCGAGAGGGCATTGCCAGAGTTGTCAAAATTGTATCCACGCTCACGAGCTTTGCTCACACGAGCATGGAATGTGATCGCGTGCTAAACAGTATCCGCCATATTATCGAAGAATCATTGCTGATTATAAAAAACGAGTACAAGTACTCAATAGATATTCATACCTGTTTTGACGAAAATGATGAGCTGTGTTGCAACAAAGGCCAGATAGAGCAAGTGGTTATCAATATACTGATGAACGCCATACATGCGATTAAACATCAAAACAGAAAAGACAGAGGGAATATCACAATAACAACGAAAAACCTGGGGTCAGAATTTGAAATCATAATCGAAGACGACGGCCCGGGTGTACCGGAGAATTTGTTCAGCAGAATTTTCGATCCTTTTTTTACAACGAAAGATGTGGGACAGGGAACAGGTCTTGGCTTGAGCATTTCTTACGACATTGTGGTCAATAAGCATGGTGGCCGCCTCGTGGCATCAAACCACTTGCCCTGCGGCGCGTTGTTCAGGATATCGCTTCCTATCAACCGAACCCCATAGATAAAGGAGCAGAGGCAGC
>CAZNVX010000346.1:2514-3818 GCA_964576225.1 uncultured Christensenellaceae bacterium | reverse complement strand
CTGCTGCTCACGGCCTTTTCGGCCGCCTGCAAGCCTTCCCCGATAACTCACACAGAACCCGAGAGTCCTTTGACGCCGACCGAGACAGTCGCGCCGGACATCGCAAACGATGAAGAAGCCGCAGAGACCCCCGCGCCGGCCGAGTCTCCGGCGTCCGCGCCGACACCGGCCCCAGCTGAAGAAGGCCCGGCGATGTATTCGAGCTACGCGCATATGGTATCGTTCGATCCGGCGCTGGGCCTGGCCGAATTCGATTTTTTTGACATGCTGCGCGGCGACGAAGCGGTGGAATGGCTGGTGGAGAACGAAGGGTATTCGGTAACAGATGCAGCGGCGGCCGTGGCCGATTTCGCCGACAGCGAATTTGTTGAAAAGAACGTGAACCCGCAGCTGCGTGCCATCGACCTCACGAACATACCGATTACGCTGATGTTCGACCCTGATACGGGCGACATGCTTGAACCGGGCAGTCCGCTCAATGGTTCCCTGTCCGATTTGTCCAGCTTGTTTGACCGGGACCAGAAACTGGTGCTGGATGCCTTTTTCTACTGGATTGAGGTGAGTCAGGGTGAAGTGGTCGCGGTTACGCAGGTGTATTGGCCATAAACAGGTTCTTGCAATCAAGAGGCCATCCGCGGCCTCTTTTTTGTGCTTTACGGCCTGCTAAAACACCAGCCAACCCATTGTGAAGGCCTAGGTGTATACGGGCATCATCAACAAAAAAACGGCGGTGATTGCCGCGTCCGCCCATTTTTGGCGAAGCAGCATGGATATTGCCACAAACGCCACCGCGAGGCCCATATAATAGCGGAAACCGGACAGCATCCATGTGGGCGCAAACACCACAAACACATACGCGATCGCATAGACACTCTGGGAGACGCGCAGCCTTCTGGCCATGACAGGAAGTAAAGCTCCGCCCACCAACAGTACAGACAGCTGACTGCCCCATAGCAGCAGTTTGTCCTTAATCTCCCAATCTCCGGTGAGCTGACCGAATGTCACGCTCAGCGTGTTGGCATAACTGCCGAAACTCTGACTCCATTTTTCGCGCTGCATCACAAGAAATGCGAAGGCATCGCCCGTCAGCGCAAGATTCATGAGCAGATAAGCCGCTGTGCCAAGCGGAATCAGCAGCAGCCAGGGGGCTTTCCCGGCAAAGCGCTTAAGCTTCTCTCCCACGCTTTGCTGCCATGAAGGCGGCGCAAGAGCATGCGCATCCAGCATCTCAAGCAGAACCGGCACAACCAGCAGCACCCCCACGCTGCGCGTCAGTGCAGCCAATGCGCCGGCTGCACAGGCTA
>CAZNVX010000346.1:0-2504 GCA_964576225.1 uncultured Christensenellaceae bacterium | reverse complement strand
CCAGAGACAACAGCAAAAACATCGATTCTGAAAACGGAGCACCCAGAAAGACCGTAACGGGGAAAATAAGCAGATACTTGACCGCGCGGCGCGCAGACGTTTCGTCAGCGTCCGCCAGCACCAGCTTATACAGATATACGCACGCGCCGCCAAGACATAGCCATGACACAAGCAGGGCCGCAATGTGTTCATCGACCACAACAAGCCTGGCCAACCACACTGCGGCAGGATACATCGGAAAAAAGACGACGCGAATCCATCCTTCCTGCACGTCATAATAACCCTGGGTGACGATACGCAGATACTGCAGCGCATCCCACCGGCTCCATGTTTGCGTGAGAGGGCTGCCAAAGCCCGACACATGCGCGGCGCCCCAGCTGAGCACCAGCAGCACCACCCGTGAAAGCAGCACAGCCGCCAGAATGATCAGCACCGTTTTTACGCCCAGCCTAACGGGATCTTTAGAGCCGCCCCCGCCATGCATGAACCGTTGCACCGTGAATACAATGGCTGCGCCGAAAACCGCGATATAGTACAGGTGAAATATAATATCCGAAATGTTCATCAGCTTTTTTCAACTGCCGCTTTTATCGGACTGGAAACGGGCTTGAAGCCTAAGCCTGCGCATCCTGCCAATGCTAATTGTTCAATAAAGGCAGTATCATAAACAGCACCATCAGCACGCACATGATAACTGCCAAAACGATGCCGAGCATTCTCTTTCTCATTTCTGAACCTCCCATGCCGGTTACGTTGTCCGATAGAGATTATACACGAAAAGGCAGAAATAATCCACAGCGCCGCAGAATAAACTCCCGCGGCGCTGCTTGAAATTCAGGTATTTACACTCAAAAACCCTCTCGGCTTTCGGGATGGCTGTTAATATTCCCGTCGCCCGTGTCCATCAGGAAGGACAGCGTGTAGATGTATTTAGATGAGAATGCTGTGAGCTCGCCGTCTTCGAACACCAACAGCTCGTAATAGGCAAGATCTCCAAACATCTCCTCTTCGCCAAACCAATCGTAGCCGTACGCCGCCTTGATGCGGTATTTTCCGGCAGGCAGCTTGATCTTTGTCTTGCTGTTCGCCGCGATATAAACTGTGGATACCAGGGCGCCGCCTTCGGAATAGATTTTCATGTACATCGACATATCCTGATCACCCACCTTAATGGTAATCGGGACTTTTTTTGAACCAAAATCCGGGTTTCTGTACATTTCGCCGTTATTGGGCTTTGGCTGTATGCACGCCCCGGCGCGTTCGGCCGCATTTTTGAAAGGGCCGAGCACATTGAACATCTGGTGAGCGGTATAGTATTTGCCCTGAGCAAACGCGGCTTCCGCCTCTGCATATTTAACATGATTGCCGCACTCCAATGCCAACGGCGACGCATCCGAATAACCCGCAAGCGATTCAAACGCCGCCCTGGCCTCATCATAACGGCCGGCATTCATCAGCAATAGGGCGGCGTCATAATCAAGCCTGTTCTGACATTCGGCTGCCTGCTCCGGCGCGTCCTGATAGTCTCCCAGCGCCAGAAATTCATCTCTTGCCTGCGCGTTGCTGCCTGCTGCCATCAGGCCTGCAGCAGCATTATAATCTATCGTATTCTGACATTCGGCAACAAGATCCTTCGCGTCTTTAAAGCTGCCCAGCTGCGCGAACGCCTGACGGGCCTGCTCATATTCACCCGCTTCCATCTTTGCCTGTGCCGCCTGATAATCCATCGTGTCCTGGCATTCACAGGCGAGAGCGGCGGATTCTTTATAGTCCCCCAGCTCGGTAAACTCCGCCTTCGCTTCGCGGTAGTCACCGGCATTCATGACCGCCACTGCCGCTTCAAAACGGTCGGAACGGGCCTTCTCCAACAGCACCGGTATCAGCACAGCAGCCGCCACAATCATGACGCTGCCCGCAACAATCAGCAGCGTGAGGAGCTTTTTCTTTTTGCCTGATGTCTTAGGCGGTTGCTGCACAGACGCTTGATAAACGTCACCCTGCGTATATGGCACAAACACCGGGGGCGGCGCCGATTCCGGCACATTGACCGGCTCCTGTATGCCCCCCGCCGCGTCATTCGCGCCGTGTCCGGCAGGCGTGCCGCATTTGGTACAGAAGTTCTGTGATTCCGGGACCGATTCTCCGCATTGCCGACAGTACATGTGACGGTTCCTCCTTATCTTGTGTTCAGAAACGCTGCAAAGCATGCTCATGAACACTTTTGTTTTATTCCGAATTCTTGGAGTAAGCATGGGTATTGTTAATTCAATACTGACGGACTCTCTTGTGATAAAACGGGATGTTATTAGAATTCGATCGCATGGAAATTAACACAATTATTCTAACATATGGAATGGTAATATTCTATACAATTCTGATAAATTTATTTTGGTTCATGATATTGGCAGGCCATGCAAAATATCGCGCTACCGGAGCCCCGGTCTGATCCTTGGCATGAACTCCAGCCTATCGAGAATATCTTTTTGCAAATCCACGCCGCCGTA
>CAZNVX010000345.1:0-3819 GCA_964576225.1 uncultured Christensenellaceae bacterium | reverse complement strand
ACTCTACGCAAAAAAATGAATAGGAAATACGGCAATCAAGCCTCGTAGTCAATTTTAATTACGGGGCTATTTTTGTCCCTTGAAAAGCTGTGCGTCACGCATGGCTTTTTTTGTTTTCCGAAGGAGCCAGTATGCCATGCAATAGCAGATCACCGCCCTTCTTTCAGATTGGCCAGAGGTGTTTGACCACCTCAAACGTTTATACGCGCAAATCTGAAAGGAGACAACAAATGATACAGGGTTACAGAAAAGCCTATTTAACGGACGGCACACAGGTCAAGATCACAGAGGAACTTTTTCAGCAGCTTAAAACGTGGGAGCGGGAAGGTTATGCGATACCTTTCGCTTATGCCGACATGCTGAAAAACGAAGATAACGACATGATCAATGCAAGCAGGAATTACTACCTCCACAACACGTCCTTGGATGCCCAAGATCTCAGTTCGGCCTTGTTACACGATAAGGGCTACAACTTGGATGATCACATCTTGAAAAGAGATAGTGACAGACGGTTGATGAATGCGCTCGGATTGTGCAGTGAAACGCAGCGGCGCAGGTTTATCAAGCATTACTTTCTTGGATTCAGCTATGCCCAGATCGCTTATCAGGAAAAGTGTACCAAGCGGGCTATTGAGTTCTCAATACGTGCAGCAGAGAAAATGTTAATAAACTGTGAACAAACCGAATAGGCACTCCACGAAAGCCTTCTCCCGCTGCTTATAAGTGAAGGGGTTTTTCAGAAGAAAAATCCATCCCCGTTTCGGCGGGGCTTCGGCCAGTCGAATGGCGCGGGGCTTAGCTCCGCGCCACGGGAGGTCTTTGACAACTGAATAGTCAGCATCCGGAGTACGTTACTTTGTGTCCCAGGATGGGAAAGCGACGCAAGCGGTTCGCCATGACGTGCCTGTCACAGGCATGAGCGGTCAAAACCGGCTTGGGAATATCGGACGGTAGAAGATATTTCGCCAAGACACACAAAGGGAAATTGAACGATACTCGTGCCTGAAAAGGGCATCCCGCCTGGCGGCGGGAGATTTCACTGCGGTTTGGAATATAAGAGCCGCACGGAAATCTGTGAGGCGCACTGCCAGCGCCGCTCCGGAAGCGACAAACAATCCAGTCTCAGCCTTTGCATATCCTAGTCACGGCTGGGATATGCAAACGCTGAATAAAGGAGCAAACGAATGCCAAATACACACACAAGTAAAGCGGTGGACACATTGAAAGCCAAAGAACTGATAGGCGGCAGCGCCAAAGGGATAGCGCTCATAAAGGACTGCGTGCTGGTGGAAAACGATACAGGTAAGACGTTCTCATACACGCTATATAACTACAACAGCGGCGAAAAGCAATATATAGGGCATCGAAAAACACAGGTCACGCCGTTTGCGTTGGAAACGCTGCTGCCAAAGTTGCTGGAACAGGAAATTATCGGGACGACGATCCCCAAAGGCGACGACCTGATTCGCCACATTTTCCTCAGCGTCTTTCCGCGTTACGGATACACCGTGCGGGACGAACAGATCGATTTGTCAGTAAAAATGTTCCGCGCAATGCGCAGCCGGGACATCCTCATGTCGGATGTGGCCGTGGGCTTTGGAAAAACCCACGCGTATCTGGTTGCCGGTATTGTCTATCATATAGAATCGCCTACCGGCCTTCATATGCCCATCATCGTTTCCACATCCAGCAAGGAGCTTCAACGCGCGATCATGGACGACTATCTGCCGGATATATCAAGTATGCTGCTGGAACATGGGATCATCGACAGGGAGATCAAAGCTGTTTTGCGCAAAGGTAAGGATAACTATATCTGCGACGAGCGGCTGACCACCTACCTGTCTCGTTTGAGAAAGGAAAAGAAGCTCCCCGGTCAATATGACGCGCTTCGGCAAATACAGACCTCACGAATGATTGATCTGGATAAGGTGGTGGGCATCAGCCGGTACGACCGCGACCGCATTTGCGTCAATGAGAATGTGTGCAAGACGTGCAGCCGTTCCTTATGTCCGTTCCGCACTTTCCTTCACAAGGCTTTAACGGATAATTATGTGTTTCAGGTCTGCAACCATAATTACTATACGATGGACGCCAAGCTAAAAACACAGAACCGGAAACCGTTGCTGCCGGGATATAAGGTGGTTATCATCGACGAGGCGCACAAACTCGATCAGGCTGCAGTGCAAACATACAGCACGGTGATCGATTTTGAGCAGATCATATCGTTGGTTAAAAGCCGGACAACGAAGAAAACCAACTTAAATGTGAGCAAACCATTTACCCAGCTGCGCAGGGATATCGAGAGCTTATCCGCTTCTATTCATAAGGCGATATGTGACCCCATTAAATTCAGAGAGGATACGTCAAAATATTTAGTCCGCATAACCCGTTCAACAAAAGAAAAGCTTCTGGAGTTGGGCGGAAAGCTCATACAAGCCAGCCGGTTGTTCGGTGCGTCCTCCCGTCAGTTTTCGTATATGGCGAAGAACATTTTGCGATTCCTTGATACGGAGCAGATCGCGTATATCGAGCGCGAATGCAAAAAATACGTGCTGGTGGGTGTTCCGACCGACGTTCACACGCTGATAAAAGAGGATTTGTTCAGCGGCAACACGGGTGTGATCATGACATCGGGCACAATGGCGGCCAACAATGACTTCGGATACGTCAGGCGCTTGCTGGGGCTTAATCATTCAGACCGGAAGCTGTCATATGTCGTCAAGCCGTCACCGTTCGATTACATGGAGAATTCGCTTATATATACGTCCGCGCAAACCGCCTTTCCCAATTACGAAAACGAGCTGTATATCAAGACACTGGCCGATGAAATTGACAGGTTGATTCGCGTCAGTCACGGTCATGCGCTGGTGTTATTCACCGCATATTCAGCCTTGAGAGCGGTATATGAGCGGTTGCGCAAAAAAGATTACCCGTTCCCGCTTTTCAAGGCAAGCAAGGGCAACGGACAGGCGATCAATGATTTCAGAAAGAACGACAATGCCGTACTGTTTGGCTGCGGCCCATTATGGGAGGGTATAAACTTTGAGGGCGACAGGCTGTCGCACCTGATCATGACCAAGCTGCCGTTTCTTATCCCCGACCCGATCACGGAATACAAGCGTACGGAGCTGGGCAGCGACGATGAGTACCGTCGGCAGATTCTCATACCACAGATGCTGCTGAAATTGAAGCAGGGACACGGCAGGGCGATACGCACAGAATCGGATACCGCAGTGATCTCAATTCTCGATTGCCGTGTGAACACGCATTATATGACACACGTAAAAAGTGCGTTGCCGGAAAGCCGGTATACGTCGGATATCGAGGACGTAGCGTCTTTTTTCAGGGAGAAAAAGTCGGATGAATTTTTCGGGAGGTTTTCTAATGGCAACGTCAGGATTAATTGATATAAGGGATGTCAGAATCAATCCTCAACAACCGCTAGAGCAGCGGGCGCGTAGCTTTTCCCGCCAGATCAAAAACCCGTACCATTATAAGTATGGCAAATATGAGGTCATGGTGGATTTTGTGGGTGAAGAACGTTTGGAGGACAAGCTTATTAGCTATCTGTCAAAAAAATAGCCTCAATTTTTGTGGGATGAATCCTGTGTGCTACGGTGGATACATACCACAACGCACGGGAAGGAGATCAACTCATGGCACGAAAGAAATTCTATGTCACACAGCAGGAAAAACAAGCAACGCCTGCGTTCAAGGGATGGAATGTAGCAAAATATATCCGCCTTTCACGCTTTGATAATGACGATGTGGAAAGCTACAGTGTTCAAAACCAAAGGAAGCTCATCAACAGTTATATCG
>CAZNVX010000344.1:2506-3821 GCA_964576225.1 uncultured Christensenellaceae bacterium | reverse complement strand
GTTTAATGCGGTTTTTGGGTGCTGAACAAAAGAAAAAACCCGATCAAATAATATACGATCGAGTTTTTTTCTCGTGGTCGGGGTGACAGGATTTGAACCTGCGACCTTTTAGTCCCGAACCAAACGCGCTACCAAACTGCGCTACACCCCGATAATGCCCCAAGAAGCAAAAAGCCGTTTGGGGATGTTTCACTCCAAAAAACGCTGGGTTTCCCGGAGCCGAAAAAAATGGAGCCAATGAGCGGGATCGAACCGCTGACCTGCTCATTACGAATGAGCCGCTCTGCCGGCTGAGCTACATTGGCGCCTTTTCGCCGGCCGCACAACCTGTCTGTGGCTGCCGACAGTATGTGATTATACCACAAGAATTTGGGCATGCCAATAGATTTTTTGCGAAATATTTTAAGAGCGGCAAGGGGTAATTTTGACAAAGATACGTTTAAAGCAAGCCGTTTTTGACAGAACATATAGACAGGGTGTATAATAACAAAAAAGCTTAAAGGATATCCCAATGAAGAAAGCAGTGTATTTGGTTATAACCTTTGTTTTTTTTCTGACGCTGTTTGTGCCTGTGGGTGCGGCAAACGCCATGCCGTATTTTGAAGAGGCGACGGTGACCGGTGACGAAGTGAATATGCGTATGCGGCCATCAACCGACTCGCCTGTGATCATGCAGCTCTCTGAGGGCACGCGCATCGGTGTTTTTTGCGAAGAAGTGGAAGGCTGGTACCGCATTATCTACGGCAACTACCGCGGTTACATCAGCTCTGAATACGTTTTTTTGCCGTCTGTGAATTCGATGAACGCTCATGTGCTGGCGGGGGGGTTAAAGCTTCGCCAGAATCCGGGTACATACAGCAGCGTGATCACCGAGCTCGCTGAAGGAACGGGCGTAAAAATCAACAACATTTCAGGAGATTGGTATCACGTCGAGGTCAGCCAGGCGCAGGATGACGGCATGACCGACAAGCTCGCCGGCTACGTAAACAAGGAGTATGTCAAGATCAGTACTGCCAAGACGGCCAGCAATATGCTAAAAATCGGCATGTCGGGCGCAGAGGTCAGGAACATACAGCAGCAGCTCAGAAAGCGCAGCTTCCTGTTGTCGCCGGCCACCGGTTATTTCGGTGATGTGACGGAGGGCGCCGTCAAGGCGTTTCAGCGCAAGGCCGGTCTGTCTTCGGATGGGATTGTGGGCGACAAGACGTACCAGATGCTGTTTGATGAAAACAACGGTATCACGACAACAGCGGCGGAGCTGTTTGGCATCACGGGCGAAGTGAGGCTTTCGACGTGGAATGACATTGCCAAGGAG
>CAZNVX010000344.1:0-2496 GCA_964576225.1 uncultured Christensenellaceae bacterium | reverse complement strand
GCCAAGGAGTTTAAAAAGGGCGATACCGCGACGGTGACCGATGTGAAATCGGGACTGCAGTATACGGTGTATCGTTTCGGCGGCTGGTTTCATGCGGACTGCGAACCGCTGACCAAGAAGGATTCAGCGATTATGAAAAAGATGTTTGGCGGCAGCTGGTCATGGAACCGCCGCGCCATCTGGGTCACGCTGAGCAACGGCAAAACATACGCGGCGTCGCAAAACGGCATGCCGCATATGGTGGATGTTGTCTCCGGGAACGACTTCCCCGGCCATTTCTGCATCCATTTTAACGATTCCAAGGTGCATGAGACGAGCGCAAAATGTCCGCGCCATCAGGCGTGTGTCAAGTATGCCTACGACAAGGCGCATTAATGGGATTTTAAAGCCTTCTTTTGTGCCGTCTGCGTGCAAGAGAAGGCTTTTTGTTTTGTTGCTGAATAAACAGAGGGCGAAAACACATATTTATATACGTATGTGCATTTCCGGAGGTGCTTTATGAAAAAATCATCTGCTGTGATACTGGCTCTGATGGTCGGTATCATTTGCATATTCGCGACGCTGTTTGTCACAAAGCATCCCATGATGATGGGTAATGACAGCGCGCTTTCGCTGGAAGAGTTCATGCGGGTGGAGCAGATGATAGACCACTATTACCTGCGGGATTATGATATCGAAGCTGTTCAGTATGCCGGCCTCAAAGCGATGGTGGCTTCTCTGGGAGACCCTTACAGCGTTTACTATACGCCCGAAGAGTTCGAAGCGTTCAACCATGAATCGGCCGGGGAGTATTCAGGCCTTGGCATGGGCATCAGCACCGATGAGGTGACGGGCCTGGCTATTGTCAGCTATTTTATGGAAGGCTCGTCGGCACAGGAGGCGGGCGTGCAGGTCGGCGATCTGATTATCAGCATTGACGGGCAGGATGTGACGGGAAAGACGCTCCAGGAAATTGCCGTGCTTTGCATCGGTGAAGAGGGAACGCCCATCAGCATGGGGGTTAAACGCGGCGACACCGTGATGGAATTCCAGATGCTGCGCCAGCCTGTTTCCATGAACATGGTGGAATACGCGATGCAGGACGATGGAATCGGTTATATGCGAATCAAGCAGTTCGGCGGCAATTGCGAGGCGCTTTTTCACGAAGGCATGGATTATTTTGAAGAGCAGGGCGCAAAAGGTGTTATTTTTGACCTGCGCAACAACCCGGGCGGGTATCTGACCACGGTGGTGAGCATGCTTGACAGGCTTTTGCCTGAGGGAACGCTCGTGTATACCGAAGATAAATACGGCAATCGTGATATAAGCACGAGCGGCCCGTCGTATGTGGATATACCGCTTGTGCTGATTGTTAACGGCCACACGGCATCTGCCTCAGAGATATTCGCGGGCGCGGTTCAGGATTACGGATTCGGTGAGGTGGTGGGCACCCGCACGTATGGCAAAGGCGTTGTTCAGGTCGTGCTTCCGATTCCTTCCACGGGCGGCGGCATGAAAATCACGTCGTCAGAATACTTTACGCCAAAAGGCCGCAGCATTGACGGCAACGGCATCTATCCCGACCATTTTGTGGAGCTGACCGGCGAAGGCGACGCACAAATGAACAAAGCGCAGTCGGTGCTTCGCGCGATGATCAGCGCGGCGGAGCAACAGCATGCCGGGTAGAATTTTCTTGAATACAAGGCGTTTCACTGCTACAATGATAATTGCTTCGAGCAGGATATTTTTGCATGTCTGCGCCGGTTCGGCCAGGTACTTGGCAATGCGTTGTGAGCGGGTTTTTTACAGAGCGCGCAGGTGGCGTGCGCGGGATCTTTGTGTGACGATGAGAGGGGCAGTGAATGTTTGATGTCATTATTGTGGGCGCCGGCCCTGCCGGGCTGACGGCCGGAATATATGCCGGACGCGCGGGCATGTCAGCGCTTGTGTTGGAGCGTGTGTTTCCGGGCGGGCAGATTGCACGGGCGCATATTGTGGAGAACTACCCCGGTTTTCCTGACGGTGTGGAGGGCGTTGAGCTGGGTATCCGGTTCAAGGAGCATGCCGAGCGGCACGGCGCGGTGATTGAGTCGGTGGAAGTCACAGGGTATGACCTGGCAGGCGACGTAAAAACGGTGACCACAACCGATAAGGTGTATACAGCCAGGACGGTAATCCTGGCAATGGGCGCGGCATACAAGACGCTCGGGCTCTACTCCGAGAAAAAGTTTCTGGGAACAGGCGTATCCTACTGCGCGACGTGCGACGGCCCTTTTTTCCGCGGTAAAGATGTGGCGGTGATCGGCGGAGGCGACACGGCGATAGAGGATGCGCTGTATCTGGCGAACATAGCGAGCCGTGTGTATGTGGTGCACCGGCGTGACGAGCTGCGCGCGCAGAAAGCGCTGCAAAAAGCCGCGGTTCAGAACGAGCGGATCGAGTTTGTATGGGACAGCGTGGTGGAGAGCATCACCGGCGAAACGGTGGTGGAAGGTGTTCGCTGCCGCAATAAAAAGA
>CAZNVX010000343.1:0-3826 GCA_964576225.1 uncultured Christensenellaceae bacterium | reverse complement strand
GGCGTCGTTTTACGCGGGGGATTCTTTTACCCGATCCGGGTTGACGTATGTGCATCCCATCGCGCATACGCTGGGCGGACTGCATAACGAAGCGCACGGACGTGCCAACGCTGTGCTGCTGCCCTATGTGCTGGAGGCTCTTGGGGCGGCGATTCATCAAAAGCTGGCACGGCTGGCGCTGGCCGCTGGGCTGGATGTGCAGGGCAAGACTGACGCTCAAGCGTCCGAAAGCTTTATTCGCGCTGTTCGGCGCTTGAACAGGGATATGGGCATACCCGAAGCATTCGGATACATTCGGCGCTCCGATGTGCCGCAAATGGTCAAGTGGGCGCTGGCTGAAGCCAATCCGTGGTATCCTGTACCCAAGATATTTGGAGAAGATGAGCTCACCGCCATTATACGGCAGGTGATGACAAAGGAGGTTGCTACCATGAACAAAGATGAAATCATCCAATCGCAACGGGCATTCTACGACAGCGGCGCCACGCGGGGTTTAAAGTTTCGGCTTGATGCGCTTAAGAGTCTGTTGAACGCTGTCATCGTGAATGAGAAAAAACTGATGGACGCGCTGCACGAGGATCTTGGCAAATCCGCCTGCGAAGCGTATATGACAGAGATCGGCATGTGCCGTGATGAATTGCGGTTCTTAATCCGCCATCTGCCGCGGTGGATAAAGAACCGGCGGGTCGCCACGCCGATGCCCCAGTTTGCGGCGAAGAGCTTCGTTGTGCCGGAGCCTTACGGATGTGCGCTGATCATATCACCTTGGAATTACCCTGTGCTGCTCTCGATAGACCCGCTCGCGGGGGCGCTGGCTGCCGGAAACTGCGTGGTATTAAAGCCGTCCAACTATTCGCCGGCCACGTCTTCTGTGCTAGCTGAGATCATCGCTGAGACTTTTTCACCGGAATATGTGAGCGTGGTGACAGGAGGACGCGCAGAGAACGCTGACCTTTTGGAGCGGCAATGGGACTATATTTTCTTCACCGGCAGTGTGTCAGTGGGCAGGGCTGTGATGGCGGCGGCTGCCAAACACCTGACGCCGCTGAGCCTGGAGCTGGGCGGAAAGAGCCCGGCTATTGTAGACGAAACAGTGGACATCAGGCTGGCTGCCAAAAGGCTGGCCTTTGGAAAATACTTAAACGCCGGGCAGACATGCGTCGCGCCCGACCATGTCTATGTGCATGCATCCAAAAAGGCCGGGCTTATCATAGAGCTAGAACGCGTGATCAAGGAATTCTATCCCGGCGGTGCGGATGACAAGGCGCTCCCGAAAGTCATCAATGAAAAGCACTTCGACCGCCTGCTCGGTTTATTGGAAGGCGAGCAGGCTGTCGTGGGCGGAGACAGCCGCCGTGACACACTGCGCATTGCTCCGACGGTGCTGACAAACATCACATCGGATTCGCCTGTGATGCAAGAGGAAATATTCGGGCCGATTATGCCGCTGATTGAGTACACGGATATCGATACCGTGCTGGGTGAGATACGATCCCGCCCCAAGCCGCTGGCGCTGTACCTGTTTTCGGAGAACAAGGAACTGCAAAAACGCGTGCTGCGCGATGTGTCGTTTGGAGGCGGCTGCATCAACGATACCATCATCCATCTGGCGACGTCGCATATGGGCTTCGGAGGCGTGGGCGAGAGTGGCATGGGCGCGTACCACGGCAAGTTCAGCTTCGATACGTTTACGCATTATAAAAGCATTGTGGATAAAAAAACATGGATCGATCTGCCCATACGATACGCGCCGCTCGATGATAAAAAGGATAAACTGCTGCGGTTCTTTCTTAAATAACGGCAAACGATTTGCATACGGTGCAGCAATGCGCCGTTTTATTTTTGTGTATATGTCTGTAGGCATGGACTGTGGTATACTTCCAAACAGAGGCAGAGGACAGGGAAGGGATACTATGAAACAAGAATTTGCAGCCAATCTCAACGCATTTAAAGAATATCTGATAGACGTTGAGTATTTAAGCAACGCCATCAGCGCGCTGTATTGGGACGCCCGGGTCAACATGCCGGGAAAAGGCGCAGCATACCGCGGGGAAATGCTGGGCTATCTGTCGGCAAAGCTTTACCAGCGGCAGACCTCGGGCGCCATGCGCGATTTTATTGATTATTTTGTTTTGCATGATGAAGCGGACGACGTGACGCGTGCAATGGCTGATCGCGCGAAACGGGAATATGACCGCATGACAAAGATACCTGCCGAAAAATACCGTGCGTACGTGGTCGCAGTTTCGGCGGCGGAGGCGGCCTGGGAGCAGGCCAAGAACAAGGCCGACTACGCGATTTTCAAGCCGCATCTTGACACGCTGATCGGCTTCAACCGTGTTTTCATCAGCTGCTGGGGTTCTCAGGGCAGCGGTTATGACAGGCTGCTGGACGTGTATGAGCCGGGCATCACCACGTCAGAATTGGATGCCGTCTTCCGCGATTTGAAGGATGCGATCATAGCGCTGCTGGACAGAATTAAAACCCGGCCCAAGCCGGACGATTCATTTCTAAAAGGCGAGTTTGCTATCGAAGCGCAGCAGCGGTTTTGCCGTTATGTGCTGGAAAGAATGGGTTATGATTTTGGGGCAGGCCGGCTGGACGTGTCGGCGCACCCGTTCACCGTCACAATGGGCAGCGGCGATGTGCGCATCACAACGCATTACCATAAAAACGAGCTGCGCAGCGCGCTGTTCAGCTGTATTCACGAGGGCGGTCACGCCATTTACGAGCAGAACATAGATCCGGCGCTGGCCGGCACGATGCTGATGACCGGCGCGTCGATGGGTATTCACGAATCTCAGTCCCGGCTGTATGAAAACCTGATCGGACGCAGCCGGGCGTTCTGGATTTATTTTTATTCCGAGGCACAGGCGCAGTTCCCGCAGCTGGCCGGTGTGCCGCTGGACGACTTTTACAGGGCGGTCAACATCGTTGAGCCGTCGCTAATCCGTATTGAAGCGGATGAATTGACGTATACCCTGCATGTCATCATAAGGTATGAGCTTGAGAAAGCGATGTTTGACGGGGGCGTGGGGGCCGATGCGCTGCCGGCGCTTTGGAATGACGCATACCGAACGTATCTGGGCATTACGCCCAAAAATGACGCGGAGGGTATATTGCAGGATACGCACTGGTCGGGGGGCAATTTCGGCTATTTCCCCAGCTATGCTCTGGGCAATCTATATGGCGCGCAGGTGCTGCACACGATGAAACAGCATCTGCCGGATATGGAAAGGCGCATCGCCGTGGGTGATCTGTTGTCAGCAGGAAAATGGCTCAAGGAACACGTGCACCGGCACGGGGCGGTTTACCTGCCGGATGTGCTGATTCGAAAGGTGACGGGGGAGCCGCTCACAGCCGGGTATTTTATAGAATACCTGAATGACAAATACGCAGATGTCTACGGGCTGTAGGGGGTTAGAATTCACAGCTGCCCGGCGTACGGGGATAAGGGATGACGTCTCTGATGTTTTCCACCCCGGTAAGATAGATCAACAGGCGCTCAAAGCCCATGCCAAACCCCGCATGCTCGCATCCGCCAAAACGCCGCAGATTGAGATACCAGTCCATATCCTTGGTGGATAACCCCAGTTCATCCATGCGTGCGAACAACCGGTCGTACCGGGTCTCTCTCTGGCTTCCGCCCATCAGCTCGCCCGCGCCGGGTACCAGCAGATCCACGGCAGCCACCGTTTCATTGTCATCGTTCTGATACATGTAGAATGCTTTGATGTCTTTGGGCCAGTTGTAAACAAATACGGGAGAGCCAAAGTATTCGTCCGTCAGGTACTTTTCATGCTCCTTGGCGATGTCGGCGCCGAAC
>CAZNVX010000342.1:0-3848 GCA_964576225.1 uncultured Christensenellaceae bacterium | reverse complement strand
GATGTTATGCGGCAAGTTACAGAGTTCATGGAGATATTCACAAAACAGACGATACGCCCACGAAAGACCATTTCGCATGTGGATACCTCCGCCGAGGCACTGGCGGTGAGTATAGGCGAAAAGGCCAGAGTGGATATCGGCTACATGAGCACACTCACGGGCAAGGAACCACAGACGGTGATTGAGGAACTGGAAAACGTCATCTTCAAAGACCCGCTGAGTGATCTGAACAATCCATATGACGGCTTTTTGACTGCGGACGAGTATTTGTCCGGCAACGTGCGTGATAAGCTCAAGACCGCGAGGTTGATAGCCGAAACGCACTCTGGATTTGCGCATCATGTACCGGCGCTGGAAGCCGTGCAACCCGAAGACCTTGAGGCCGCGGATATTGAGGTTAAGCTGGGGACGGTATGGATACCCGCGAAGTATATCGAGGAATTCATGTTTGAGTTATTGGATACCTCGTACTACGCGAAACACAGCATCAACGTTTCCTACTCAAAGTACACCGGCGCATGGCATGTTTCGAACAAGTCGATGGACGGCGACAGTATCGCCGCCCGTGAAGCCTATGGCACTTCGCGCATCAACGCCTACCAGATCATAGAGGAAACGCTGAATCAGAAAAACGTGCGCATCACGGACAAGGTGGTGCATCCAGATGGCAAGGAAGAATACGTTCTCAATACAAAAGAGACGTTCTTTGCGATGCAAAAGCAGAACCTCATCCGCGACGCGTTCAAAGACTGGATATTCAAGGACGAAGATAGAAGAAAATATTTGGTCAGCTATTACAATGGGCATTTTAACAACATCCGTCCCCGCGAGTACAACGGCGACCATTTGGTCTTTGAGGGTATGAACCCGACGCTGGAGCTTCGGCAGCATCAGCGCAATGCCGTGGCGCGGCAGCTTTACGGAGGCAACACGCTGCTGGCGCATTGTGTCGGTGCGGGCAAATCGTTCACCATGATTGCCGCGGCCATGGAGAGTAAGCGGCTAGGACTGTCCGCCAAAAGCATGATTACCGTGCCCAACCATCTGACGGAACAGCTCGCCGCTGAAACGCTGCGGCTGTACCCGGCAGCCAAGGTGCTTGTGACCACAAAAAAGGACTTTCAGCAGCACAACCGCAAGCGGTTCTGCAGCAAAATCGCCACGGGCGATTACGATATCGTCATCATCGGGCACTCACAGTTTGAGAAAATACCACTGTCCGCACAGCGTCAGATTCGCACCCTTGAAAGGGAGATCGACGAGATCACTTCTGCTATTACATATGAAAGGCGTTACAGCTCACAGTCGTTCAACGTCAAGCAGATGGAACGGACAAAAAAAGCGCTTGAGAAGAAACTGGAACAGCTTAACGATCAATCGCGCAAGGATGATGTGGTGACGTTTGAGGAATTGGGCGTTGACAGGCTGTTTGTTGACGAGGCACACAGCCATAAAAATTTGTTCGTCGTGACGAAAATGCGTAATGTGGCCGGAGTGCAGCAGACGCAGGCGCAGAAGGCAATGGACATGTACATGAAGTGCCGGTATCTGGACGAGCTTACAGGCGGCAAGGGCGTTACGTTTGCGACAGGAACGCCCATCAGCAACAGCATGGTTGAGATGTTTACCATGCAGCGGTATCTGCAAAGGCACGAGCTCGAACATCGTGATCTTTACCACTTTGACAACTGGGCATCGGTGTTCGGCGAAGCGCAGGCCGCTTATGAAGTCGCGCCGGAAGGCAACCGCTTTCGTATAAAAACGCGGTTTAACCGTTTCTACAATCTGCCGGAACTGATATCGATGTTCAAGGAAACGGCGGACATTCAAACTGGTGACATGCTTGATCTCCCCATACCAAAGCTTAAGGGCGGGAAAGTCCAGACGATTATTACCAAGCCGACGGATTTTCAGCGCAAGATGATTGCGGAGCTGGGCGACCGGGCCGACGCTGTACGCAACGGTCAGGTTGATGCCTCCCAAGATAACATGTTGGTCATAACAAATGATGGAAGGAAGATTGCGCTCGACCAGCGGCTTGCTAACCCGTGTCTTCCGGACGACCCGAATAGCAAGGTCAACGCGCTCATGCGCAACGTCTACGACATTTGGGAACGCGAAACGGCAAACAAGGGTGCGCAAATCGTTTTTTGCGATTTGTCCACGCCCAAGTTTAACGGCGAATTCAATGTGTATGAAGATTTGAAGAAAAAATGGGTGGATAAAGGCATTCCTGCTGAGCAGATTGCGTTCATCCATGAAGCGAAGAACGAGAAGCAAAAGGCGGCGCTGTTCGCTAAGGTTAGAAGCGGCGATATACGCATCATATTAGGCTCGACCTATATGATGGGCAGCGGTGTCAACATTCAGGACAAATTGAAAGCCGTGCACCACGCAGACGTTGGTTGGAAGCCTGCGGACATGGCACAGCGCGACGGACGCATACTGCGTCAGGGCAACACTTATGAGGAGGTTGAGATCTACAGGTATATCACGGAGAATACGTTTGACAGCTATTCGTGGCAGCTTTTGGAGCAGAAACAGCGGTTCATCAGCCAGATCATGACGAGCAAAGCACCTGTCAGGAGCATGGACGATATCGACGAGGCTGTTCTCTCCTACGCCGAGGTTAAGGCGCTGGCGACGGGAAACCCGCTGATCAAGGAGCGCATGGAGTTGGATGTGGAGGTGGGTAAGCTGCGTATACTCAAGGCTGAACATAAAAACCGCTTATACCGCTTGCAGGAGCAGATATCCACGACGCTACCTGAAAAAATACGGGCGATTGAGCTAAGGATCAGTGGGTACGAAACAGACATACAGACAACCGTGCCTCATGACACCCGCGACTTTGAGATGACGCTTAACGGCATAGTATATGGCGAAAAGAAGGATGCGGGCGAAATGCTGCTGGCGTATTCAAAACAGGCTTTTCAGCTGGGTGGTCAGGTGATTGGCACATACAAGGGATTTGACATGACCATCAATACGGAAAGCCTGATTCGGACAGAACCGTATATTGAGCTGCGCGGCGCGATTACGCATAAGGTGTATTTGGGCGATGATGCCTTTGGAAACATAACCAGGCTTGATAACGCGATCAATGCATTTGGTGTGACTCTTGATAACCTCCGGCATGATCTTGAAAGCACGAAGGTTCAGCTTGAAAACGCCAAAAAGGAAGTGGATAAGCCGTTCGCGCAGGAGTTTGAGCTGAAACAAAAGACCGCGAGGTTAAATGAACTCACGCATGAGCTGGCGATGGATACAAAGGACGACGCAATGGAAATTGGCGGCGATGAACCACCGGAGGAAGCCATTGCGGATATGGAGCGATAGCTATGCCATGAGTCACAGAAGAGCAGGTCAGGAGCGCCAAGGCTCTTGACCTGCTGTCGTATATGCGGCTATATGAGCCGCAGAACTTAGTGCGGAAAGGCAACGATTATTGTACGAAAGAACACGATAGCCTGGTCATCTCCGAGAACGGATTATGGCATTGGAAATCAAGGGACGTTGGCGGCAAGACGGCGTTGCAGTATCTGATCAAGGTCAAAAATATGGACTTTGTGACCGCCGTTTTGCAGCTATGCAATGGTATGCCCGCGCAATACGCGGAAACAGACGCATCGGAAAAGAAAACGGAGAAGAAGCCCTTCGTGCTGCCTGCCGCGCACAACAACAACGATATGGTGATCGACTATCTGAGACGCCGTGGGCTTTCGGATTCGGTCATCCAATACTGCATCCGTAAAGGGCTGGTCTATGAAAGCGCCGAGTACAGAAATGCGGTGTTTGTGGGCTTCAATGGTGACACCCCTAAGTACGCAGCGTTGCGCGGTACATGG
>CAZNVX010000341.1:0-3852 GCA_964576225.1 uncultured Christensenellaceae bacterium | reverse complement strand
CACCCAGGGTTCATCACCGCCGGGTGGTTTATACAGGCACAGCCTCTGCTTTATGCCTGGCGGTCACACATTGATGGCTTCCTTGGCGATAAAGTTGTTGAGCACATAGTTGCGAAGCAGGTGCAGGCCGCCGTTGATCACAGCCGTTTCACCAAGCTCACTGACGCACACCTGCTGCCGGCAGAACAGCGTTTTCTCCAATATGGCGTTGATGGTATCAACCGTCCTTTTGTTTTTCGGGGTAATGGCGCCGCCGAGCACCAGCCTGTCGGGGTTAATCAGCAGCGTGATGCTGATGATCATGATCACCCATACCTGCAATGTATCGGTATAAATCTCTTCCACGTCATGATCACCGGCCTCCACGGCGCGTTCGATCAAAGACAGATCCACGTTCTTGAGCTTGTCCTTCGCCATGATGTTTGCAAGCACCCCCGCTTTTCCTTCCCGCACCTTGGCGAGAACCCGCCTATACATCGTTTTGAGCCCGGCGTAATCCTCCAGATGACCGATGCAGGTGCCCGAATCCATGGAGAAATTGTTTCTGTCAAAGTACATATCGCCGATTTCACCCGCAAGATAATTTCGGCCCTTCACAAGCTTCCCGTTGATGATAATGCCCGCGCCGATGCCGATTGCCGGCATGAAATTCAAATACGCCAGGTTGTCACACGGCGGGCTGGACGAAATCTGCTCGCCAACGGCAGCCAGCCATGACATGTTGTTGATGATCACCGGCACGTTGAGCATACGCTCCGTGTAACTGAAAACATCGATGTCGTTGAAGGGAAAAACATCGGGAATGCGGTAAACCAGACGCTTTTCGGTATCCACAATGCCGGGCACCGACATCCCCACCGCCAGCACCCGGTCTTTTTTTGACAGGTTTTTTCGAACCAGACTTGCGTAAATGCTTTGTATGGAATCCAGCAGCAGCTTGAGCGTCAGTTCATGATCCTCAAAGCTGATCCGCTCCGTCTCGATGATTTCCGCCTCAAGGTTGGCCAGACACCCAAAAATACCGTCTGCCATCACATCAAGGTGCACCAGCTTGCCGTAATCATTATTGAAGCGGACGTACTCGGGTCGCCGGCCTTTCTCTGTGATTTCCTTGCCTGTGCTCACCACAATGTTCTTGTTCTTGAGTATGCCCAGCACGCGGCTTATCGTGGACGTACTCAAGCCCGTCAGCTTGGAGATATCGCTGGACAACGCCTCTTTCCTGAACATGATGGCGTTGAGAACAGACAGTATGTTCTGCTCTTTTTCCGACAGTTGAATTTTATTGATATTGATCATTTGGCTTCCATCGCCGGCAGGCCGGCATCCTTCTGCCCGTCGTTTTTGCTCTTCTTTTTTTACAGAGAGCAATTATACCAGCATTATACCATTTTTTCAATTGGCGTAACAGCATCTTCTATTTATTCTTAAATAAACCGTATCCTTGCGTGCCACAATCCGTCCTTTAGGCGGCATCATATGGTTCCCTCACCCGGGCCGCCTGCATTTTTTAAACAATCGCCAAAGCCTGCCCGCCGCGCCATCCGGCTGTTTTAACTTTTGATATATGGTTATTTATAGTATATAATAATCAAAATAAACATGAATATCTTAATTTGGTTAATGTAGAGGGTGGTAAACGCAGCGTGAACAGCAGGGTCTATTTATCTCCGCCACATATGAACGGCACGGAAATCAAATACATACAGCAGGCGTTTGACAGCAACTGGATCGCGCCGTTGGGGCAAAACGTTGACATGTTCGAAGAAACGGTCGGCGCATACCTCGGTATGCCCTTTGCGCTGGGCGTCAGCACCGGCACCTCGGCCATCCATCTGGCGCTCAGATATGCAGGCGTCGGCCCGGGCGATGTCGTGTTCTGCTCGGATATCACCTTTGCGGCCAGCTGCAACCCCATCCTATACCTTCAGGCCCAGCCGGTATTTATCGATTCTGATCCGGGCAGCTGGTGTATGTCCCCGGCTCTTCTGCTAAAGGCGCTTGAAGACCACCGGCGTGCCGGCCGCCTTCCCAAGGCGGTGATCGTGGTCGATTTGTACGGTCTCCCGGCCGATTATGACCGCATCCTTGGCATATGCGCCGACTTTGGCGTCCCGGTCATCGAAGACGCCGCCGAGGCGCTGGGGTCGTCTTATAAAAACCGCATGTGCGGCTCTTTGGGAGATATCGGCATACTCTCCTTCAATGCCAACAAAATTATCACCGCTTCGTCCGGCGGCATGGTTCTCGCCAAAGACGCAAAGGCAGTCGAGAAAATGAAATACTGGGCGACCCAGGCGCGCGAAAACACGCCTTATTACGAGCACAAAGAAGTGGGTTACAATTACCGTCTTTCAAACATATGCGCCGGTATCGGCCGCGGTCAGATGACCACCATCGATCAATACGTCCAGGCGCGGCGCCGGATCTTCCACACCTATGCGCAGGAGCTCGGCGGCCTTCCCGTCAGCTTTAATCCTGTTATTGACGGGGCGGTGCCGAATTTCTGGCTGAGCGTGCTGGTGCTTGACGCCCATTGCGGCGTCACCGTGTCCCAGATTGCCGAAACGCTCAGCCGGGCGAATATCGAAACCCGTCCGTTCTGGAAACCGATGCACGCCCAGCCTGTATTTCAAAGCTGTCCCTTCTATCATCGGGAAAATGAACGTCCCGTTGGCGATCGCCTTTTCGAAAGCGCCTTGTGCCTGCCGTCCGGCTCAGCCCTGAGCGGGGACGATCAGTCTCAGATTATCGAACTGATCAAAGGGTGCTTTGCAGGCCGCCGGTCTGCGCGGGGTAAAACGGGCGATGTGCTCAGGGAGGTATGCTCATGAGTAAAGCATTCAGGCTCGCACAGATTGCGGGAGGCGTGGTGCTGCTGGCCGTGCTGACAATTCTGTTTGCCCCCGGCATCAGCCACTGGATGGGCGCGCGTGCGTCAGGCGCAGCCGCCGTCTCGGAGGTTAAAGCAAGCCCGGGCGAAACCGGCCTCGCCATTCCCTTTCTGGCCCGGCTGGACGCCGCCACCAAATTTGGCTTTAGCGGCACCAAAACCGTTTCCGGACAGGCCGGTTCCTATGTGCTGTCATTCTCCTGCGCCATCGACGGCGAAGATTACGCCATTCAGACAGTCAGGGAGGGGCAAACATACCGGCAGCTCTATATCGACGGCGCGTACATGCTGGTCAACGATACGGCCAGAACCATACAGAAGGGCTATCTCGAGTTCGCTTATCCCGACCCGCAGCTCAAAAGCGCGATCAAGGGAAAGCTGATACGCAGCGCCGGCGAAATCATCAACGGCACACAGGTCACCCGCGCCGATATCTATTTTGAGGGTACTGTGTATGCATATTATCTTAATCAACAGGGCGAATTGATACGATACTATTATATATACGACGGCAATGAAGTCACGCTGGACTTCACGCAGTTTAGCATAGGCGGTGCGGGCGGCGCCTCGCTGGATATCCCCGCCGCATACAGCGTCAGATAATGGCTGGGGCTATCATACCCGGGCGGGCGGCGAGCACATTCGGGGCCACGTTGCATGGAGGTGTCCTTTGTTTAGTATAAAGCTTTCGGTACGGAAGCTGTTGACATTGTTAATCGATCTGTTGTGCTTTCTTGGCGTTTTATTGTTGTGCCTTGAGCCCGGGGCAGCCGCCCAAAGCGCCTTCGCCCTCATCGAACAGAACCGGCTCATCGTGATCGTGTATCTGGTTATTTCCGTTTTTATCTTTTTACTGTTCAAATGCTATGACGAACTGATACGCGATTATTCCCTGTTCAATGCGCTGAAAATCGGCGGCGCCGTTGCTGCTTCCCATATCGTTTTCGGCATCATCATGG
>CAZNVX010000340.1:0-3865 GCA_964576225.1 uncultured Christensenellaceae bacterium | reverse complement strand
GTTACGTGGGTTCGATTCCCATCACCCGCTCCATAGACTGATGGTAGCTGTAAAAGGCTCCAAAATCCCTTGAAATAGCCGTTTCAGGGGATTTTTCTTTGCGGTGTTTTTCCAAGGGTCTGGCTACGCTCATGGAAATTGTCTCCTTTTCACTACCATATCATTGAAATTGATGGTGAACTGATGGTTCTGACCTTACGCTGTTTTTCCTCTGATCACGCGTAGTCTCGGTTTTTCTTCGAACCCCTCATGCCGTTTTGCCGATTCATCTGTATCATTTTCAGGCTTATCGTTTTGCTCTTCATCCAGCACATTTTGAAACAGCTTCTTTATTGCTGAGTCCAAATTGATTTGCATAGCGCCGCCATCCGGATCATATCCTGCATCCATCCATTTTGCGGCGCTTTTTCGCATATCGTCGGTAATGTGCGCATAGATGTTGGCGGTCGTCGATACGCTCTTATGCCCCAGCCAAGCCGAAATCTCGGCGATAGGCACACCCATACTCAGCATATAGGTGGCCACGCTGTGTCTGAGGTCATGGAAGCGGATATGTGGCAGGTTGTTATCTTCCAGAAGCCGCTTAAAGTTATTGGACAGACGTATAGGTCTCAGCGGGGCACCGAAGTCATCCACCACAACATAATCGCTGTTTACCCATGCTTTACCCAGCTTAAATGCTTTTTGGTTTTGTTGCTCCTTCACTTTTTGCAGATAAGCTTTGACCGGGCTGATCATTGGCATCGTGCGCATGCTGGCCTCTGTTTTTGTGTTCTTGACATGCGGCTTTGCGCCCGCATAAACCAGTGTTTCTTCAATACTAATTTCCTTCCGTTCGAAGTCTATCCGGCTCCACTTTAACCCCGATGCCTCGCCGCGCCTAAGCCCGTAAACTGAGGCGAGGACAATGGCTGATTCAAACAAGCTACCTTTGGCCGCGCCCCACAATTGCATGAGCTGGTCGATGGAATAGTACGAATGAGAGAACTTCTCCTTTCTTTTAGATTTGAGCTTAACAGGTTCTACTGGATTCATCTCAATCATCTCCTTCCTCACCGCATAATCCATGGCCAGTTTAATGTTGCTCAGCACCTTCTTGATTGTGCAGACTTTCATAGGTGTTCCATTTTGCGTCTTCAAAGCCTGCATGTGCTCAACAAATGTCCAAAAATGCGCTGGACGCAGTTCTTCAACCGAAATGTTCAAATGCGCGAAGTATGGCTTAATGTATGCGTTGAAATGCATACGATACGTCTCCAGGGTGGTCGCTTCGATTTCCTTTGCCTCCACATTTTCAAGCCAATTATGGATGAACCGGGTCAGTTCATGAGTGTCTCGGGCTGCTATGGGCAGCCCCCCTTCAAGCTCTTGGATCATCTCTTCCATTTTTCTCACGGCATCATATTTCTTTTTGCACTTGGTTGATCTCGAAATTCTCTTTTCTTCTCCGCTGGGAAGCATATATCTGATTTCAGCGTAATAATACGGAGAAGTCTTCTTTTGGCATATACATCCCTTGATGTCCCATTTTTGTTCGTGTTGTTTCTTCACGTTCGATTCCTTTCTGCGCTAATAAAATAGCTGCTCCTTTCCGCGCCTGGAATCTCTCTTGCACCATTTAAACAGTCTTGTGAATTATAACATGGTGCTTTCTGATCCTCAAAACCTGCCGATAAGATGGCCTTATTCAGGTATTCATAAATAGCTGCCTTGGTCGTGAGATATTTTCCTGCGATTTTAGCTGCCTTTAGTTCACCGTTTTGAATAAGCTTATATGTTGAGACTCGTCCTATTTTCAAAGTGTTCATCACATCTTTAATTGTCATGACCATATCATTATCTTTGTCAAAAATCATTTAAACCCCTCTTCTTCATAAATCATAGTTTGAGTAAGACTATCTATCTGATATTTTTATTAGCAATTTGAACGGCAATTGGCTTTTGCCTCATTGGTATCTCACCACCCCCTCGACGAGCGGGATGCATTCTGGGACCTAACCTCGACTATGCATAAGTATCATTATCCATCCATGCGAGTCTTCGCCTGAACCTGCCACAGTTCATTTAGACATTGGTATTCATCGCTCTCGCTTATGCGGTCATGGCGTACCTGTCATTCGGCTTCCCCTCCCCGGGTCACACGGAGAATGTATTCATCTTGCTTATATTCAGTTGTCAAAGATCAGTGAGCTAACTCTTCTCCTATATACCGAAAGGAAAAATGGGACTTGTGTACGGATTTTTTCTCAAATATTCATAGTTTGTTCACATTTTAGATCCACGTCACTTGCCCTTCACTCAATGTAATAAGAAATTGCTCTATACACCGAAAGGAAAAAAAGGTTCATGTGTTCCGGTCATTTCTTGAATTCTCACAGTTTGTTAACATTCCAGTTTCACGTATCATTTTCTCACCTTCAGTGTTTTAAAAATTCGCTTATACTCTGAAAGGAAAAAAACGCACAAATGGTGCAATAAACTTTTGCCGTTCACAGTTTGTTTACTCTTTTCACCAGCGTCACGCTTCCTTCATTCGGTGTTAATAAAATTCCCTCTGTATACTGAAAGGAAAAAAGCGCACAAGTGATGCAAAAAACTTTTTTCGTTTCATAGTTTGTTTACATTTTGAATCAACATCACATTTTCCTCACTCATTGTCATAATTAAAAATTAGCTCTGTACACCGAAAGGAAAAAAACATGAATATGCGGAAAGAAATAAATGTTGTTCACAGTATGTTAACAATAACCTATTACAATTCTCTATTTTTTACTTTAAATTTTGATAGTTTAGTTATTAAAAGAGAAATTAGCCCGCTCCAAAACACTGAATATAGAATTGAAAAAAGTATAAAGAAGATCTGAATAAAGCCGCTTATATATTGTGTCACCGGGCCAAAAATATTAATATTAAATATGTAAAATAGTGAATTAAGACCGCAGAATAGCGCAAGACCAGGTATCAGAGTTCTTGCCACAATATGTTTTCGTAAGAATAACCCTAATACCAGACCCAACAAACCGGTGCTGAAAAAAAATATCAGTGCTTCTTGAACGTTAATAGCCAAAATCAATAAGCTGGCACATAAAAACGTAACCACTCCCGCAATCGGTGAAATAAATGTAATCACGCCAACAGGCAATGTGCTTAATGGACTTATAGCCATTCCTAGCATAGGCAGCCAAATTGGCGCCGTTTGGAATATGATAGCCAATGATGCGTTGATTCCGCCGAAACAGACTATTTTGGCTTTACTAAAACCCTTCATAATATATCCTGAAGCCATGCTGCATGACGCTGCTCATCACGGCTTGCATGTAAAAAGCGCATTTGCACAGGCCGTGACGTTGCCTGGCCTGCAATTTCCTCATAGAATGTATTGGCTTCTAATTCATTTTGTATTGCTCTTCTAACGCCCTCTCTAAAACTTGCAGGTAATTCTCCTTGGGGAATACGCGGCTGTTGTCTGCCAAGCATGCCTAAGAGCATAGTAAACCAATGATAATGTCTGGCTTCATCTTGCTGTATATTCAATATGATTTGCCGCTGCCGCGGCGTCGTGGCCATATCCGCAAGTCTTGCGTAAAAAGTATAAGCATGAGCTTCCAGAATAATTGCTTCTGAAATCTCATCTCAGGTCAAAGCCACCTTGTTCCATCCCTCCTGGCCCCATGCCTCCTGGCCCCATGCCTCCCGGGCCTCGTCTTATATGCATCGGTCCTTGTGCTATAAGTTCTGGTTCAGCATAACCTTCATATATTTCATAAGGGTCATAATACATATCGAACCCTCCTTTATCTCAGTGATAATAATATATGCTTGTTATGTATTACCTGTGAAACTAATAACTAAGCTTAAAACCAAA
>CAZNVX010000339.1:0-3869 GCA_964576225.1 uncultured Christensenellaceae bacterium | reverse complement strand
CAGAAACTGCATCGCGCGAAAGTCCTTTTCCTGATACGCGGCTGAATATATGTCGTTGATCAAAGAGGTGACAACCTGCTCGTGCTGAAGCGTCAGCTTGAGCGGAGACATATAGTCCGCATACGTCTGCCCGGGGGCTTCAATCGTAGTAAGCGTGATGCTCTCGTCGTTGTTGAGCATGTAGGTTCTAAAAAGCATGGCATGGTCGCGTTCCTCCTGAGCCTGAACGAAAAACCAGTTTTCAAAACCATTAAGACCCGCATCCGCATAGTAGTTGGCAATATCCAGATAAAGATATGCCGAATAGAGTTCCTTGTTGATCTGCACATTAATCAACGAAGCGACTTTTTTGTTCATCACAAAACCTCCCCAATTTGGATATCGTCATCTTATTTTAACCTTATTCATAATTAAATGCAATAAAAAACAGAAATAGATCTATGTTATTTTACACTCAGACGCGCTCCCACAGCGCCGCCGGGATGATTCAATGCAAACTGTTCGTTTTGATATCCCATCAACTCGATCAGTGCTGTCTGCAATGCATCAAATATGGCGCACATAACGATGAAGCTTGAGGTGCCCTGGCTGTTGTAACGATCCGTCTCTCGCTCCACTTTCATGGGAAGGACGATGTCAGCGGCTTGGGCGAGAGGGGAGCTCTGATTTTCAGTCACGGCGATCACGGTTGATTTTTTCTTGACGCAAATATCGAGTACGGGAAGCAATTCAGCTGTTTTACCGCCACGTGAAGCCAAGATCATCACATCACCAGCTTTAATATAGCCGCATGCGCCATGAACAGCCTCGGATGGAGAAATGAAGCGAGCCGGAAGATTAATGCAGCACATCAGGTGTGCAAAATGACGGCAGGCAATTCCGGTATGGCCGCATCCGCTTGCTGCTATGCGTTCGGCCCGGCTCAACGCAAGAAGCGCCTTTTCAAAAGCGGAATAATCCATAATCCGGGCAGTGGCTATTAGAGCCTGTGCTTCTATCTCAAAAGCTTGTTGTGCATAATAGATGGGATCTCGTTGCATGCGTTCACTCCTTTGTGTTGGGTTTCAGAGAGATTATAACCTGCATGCTTTGATTTTTCAATCAACAGACGGGCAGTTGTGAGCTGCCTGTGTCAGAAAAAATAAAGAAACGCACTAAAGAAACAGAGAAAAAGACTTGTATTTTTCCGTCAATGTGGTAATATAATATTGTTATTCAGATGTACGATTCGATTCACATGTTGCTTTGTAAGTCATGTTTTCGTTTCATGGTTTAAAGAGCAGGTGTGAATTTTTTTACATGTGAGTACGCTATTTTTTAAGGAGGTATCTTTGATGTATAAAGGTACAGTTAAGTGGTTCAACGAAAGCAAGGGGTTCGGGTTTATTGCAAATGATGAAGGCGGGGATGATGTGTTTGTTCATTTCTCCAGTATCGTGTCCAACGGTTTTAAAACGCTTTCGGAGGGCCAGAGAGTCACGTTCGATGTCGAAAAGGATCCTCGGAACAGCAACAAGCTTCGCGCTGCCAATGTTCAGACCGTATAATTTGATTCGAATCTGATCGGGGTCATGCCGCCCCGCAATGCTCCCGGCGCAAAAACTGCGTCCGGGAGTTTTGTTTATTTCAGATGTAAGTGATCTAATTATCTGATCTTATAGCTATTGTATGGAGACAAAAAATGATTATAATGAGAATGAGGTGAGGGAAGTGAGTATTCATATTGCTTTGGCTTATGACGCCATTGATGACGTGAAAACGCTGTTTAACGAATATGCTCACGCGGTGGGAGACGCTCTGTGCTTTCAGGGTTTTGGCCGGGAGCTATCGACACTGCCCGGGCGCTACAGCCTTCCTGACGGCCGGCTTTACGTGGCCTATGACGGAAACGCGGCGGCAGGGTGTGTGGCAATGCGGTCTCTTAGCACCGATATATGCGAGATGAAGCGTCTCTATGTGCGTCCGGCCTTTCGCCGCACAGGCCTTGGTGAAATGCTGACCAGACAAATCATCAGCGATGCCGTGCAGATCGGTTACGGACGCATTGTCCTTGATACGCTCAGCAGCATGACAGCGGCCATAGATCTGTACTTAAAGCTAGGATTCTCCGTTGTGCCGCCCTATAACGCCAAGCCGCTGCCCGGCGCCGTTTATATGGGTATGGAGCTTTAGAAAGACGGTGTAGCCGATCAAATTAGGCTAACGCTTGTCAGATCTGAGCGTTTATCCCGGTGTGATGCCCGGACACAGAAAAAGGTGCAGCCAAAGACTCTATATCAATGACGTCACACCCCAGCCGCTCAATTACATCATGCTCGTGAAGCACCAGCAGCGCAGTTTTTTCAGAGCCTGAGAAGAGACGTTCAAACAGCCCGATCAGCTCCTGATTTAATCCGGCGTCAAACCCTTTAAAAGGCTCGTCCATGATCATAAGGTCGCACGGATAGCAAAATGCGCGCGCCATAGCGACACGGCGCTGCATGCCGCCGGAAAGGGAGTCCGGCTTCTTATGTGCGTGTCCGGCAAGACCCACAGCGCTGATCATCATGTCTGCAGCAGCGTGCATTTCACTTTTATCCATGACATTGCTGAGCACAAACTCAAGGTTCTGGCGGACGTCGAACCAGGGAAGCAGGCGGTCTTCCTGAAACATCACCGATATCTTTTCCGGCACGCCGGTGATTTGGCCGTCGTATGCACGATCCAGCCCGGAGATCATGCGCAGCAACGTCGTCTTGCCGCAGCCTGAACGCCCTGTCAGCGCAATGATGCGCCCGTGGGGAATATCGAGGTTCATATTGTCAAACAGCACATGACCGTCAAAGCATTTTGTCAGCGAACGGATTAAAATACTCACAGCATACCTCCCTGCGGCAGCAGACGTTTCAAACCCTTTTCGACGAGCAGGCTGATGATGATGATCGTCAGCGTCCAGGCAAACAAAGCCGGCGTATCCACATATAGTTTGGTTTCTAGAAGCCTGTATCCGAGCGCATATCTGGGGCTTGAGAGGACTTCGGCAGCCACGACGGATTTCCATGAGAAACCCAAACATACCGCGATAGCAGAATATACATGCGGTATGACGGACGGAATAAGGATTCCGGACAGCACCCGGTGGCGCTTAACCCGGAACACGGCTGCCATTTCAAGCAGTGAGGTATCAACAGAACGCAGTCCTGTCAGCGTGTTGGTGTAGAATATGGGAAAACAAAGCAGTATGCATGAAAATATCGGCACAAAAGATGACGAAAACCAGACAAGCGCCAAAACGATCACAGACATCACCGGAGTCGATTTGATTGCGGCAACCACAGGGCTTAGAAGACGGGCGAGAAAAGCCCAGCGAGACGCGAAGAACGCCAGAATAACGCCCACAACAAATGAAACGACCAGCCCCCAGGCCACGCGGTAGAAAGTAAAAGAGACGCTCAGCCAGAAAACATCCGTGATCACAAGGCTGGACAACGAAGCAAATGTCTCAACCGGAGAGGGCATGAATAACGGCTGGTTCACAATAATGGATGCAATCTGCCACACAGCGAGCCAGAAAAGTATGGTCAAGGCAGTCAGGGATATCTCTTTTAACTTCGATGTGCGATGTAAGACCATACAAAGCCTGTACTCCTCGTGTTGTTTTCTAAGATTATATCATATAGCACCCCGGCTGTGTATTGACATTTTGTCAGGCTTGCGACGGACAATTGCAAAATAAAATTTGAACCGTAACGTCCATTCAGGTATGATGTATTCAAGGAGACAGGAAGCATGGAATTTACACATCTTCATGTGCATACCGAATTCAGCCTGTTGGACGGCGCGTCGCGTATTGCTGACTTGGTGGCGCGTGCGAAAATGCTGGGTATGGG
>CAZNVX010000338.1:0-3882 GCA_964576225.1 uncultured Christensenellaceae bacterium | reverse complement strand
GTTGCCCCGCACCAGTTCATCCTCGTTCTTCACGGACACAATAAACGGCTTCTTTTTGTCTGCCGGCTTGGCTATGCACAGACGGCCCTGCTGCAGGTAGGCATCTCCCAGCACGTAAAGCGGATGATTCAGCGGTATTATCTTTTCCACCATACGGAAGCCGAGTGTCCTGCTGCCCCGCTGGCCGAACTGGAAGCCGCTGAAAAAGCCGTAGCGGTTCATCATGTTCGTGGGCTCAAATTTGTCCATTGATTTTACCGTATCCAGCTGCATACCGCGCTCAGCCAGCTCAATATACGCCTTATCACCCGACTGGGCATCTTTGAGTATCAGCGCGGCATGGCTTTTCTGGCTGGTCATCAGCTCCTCGCGCCGGTTGATGCGCTGGTGCGTGCCCTTTTCATCGGTATATGTTTCCGTCTCCTCGTATACCTGATATAGGCTGGCATCATAGTACGCCACCTCGCTCTCTGAATATGGCGTCTTCTGCGGGCTGTCCGCCGCCGCCAGACCTTTAAGCTCGGCAAACTCACGGTAATTCTCGAGCCCCTGCGCCTCATTGTGCTTCAGGGCCGCCGTCAGCTCAGAAATGGTCGTGGTTTTCATAAATTGTATTTCAATGTTCTTGTTGTTAACCCGCGCGCGGACAACAAACACCAGCACAGCGCCCAGTGCTATCAGCACAACTCCAATAATAATAAAGACCATAGCTTCATTCCCCCTTTAATTCTCTTACAACCCCAGCTCTTTTTTCAGCCGATCCATCTCGCTCTCGGCCGCACTGTCCTTCTCCAGCTGCTTAAACGGATCGTTGTTCTCAGCGTCAAGGCCGGATATCTCAAAATGCGCATCCGCCTCCGCTTCTTTCTGCACGATTTTCTTTTCCATCTTGTCCATCTTGGAAAACGCACCGCCGCTGTCGATACCGCCCACAGCCTTGGCCACGCCTTGCCGCGCCTGCGCCACCTGTGCCCGCGCCACCAGCATTGACTGACGTGCACGTGCCTCTTCAAGCTTCTGCTTTAACAGCGTCACCTGCTCACGCACCACGCCCACCTGTTTTTCCAGCTCCTCATGCATCTGCTGATACTGCGCCACATTGGTATCAGCCTTGAGCTTGCCGTCCACAGCCTTTTTGGCCAGTTCTTCGTTGCCGGCCTTGAGTGCGGTTTTGGCTCTCTCCTCCCACAGTTTTGATTCAGCCTGTGCCGCCTCCAGCTGTTTTTTGGTCTGGCGTTCGCTCGCCATGATCTGCCCCAAGCCCTGTGTGGCCTTGCGCAGCTGCTCCTCCATGTCGATGATGATCTGCTTGAGCATCTTCTCCGGGTCTTCAGCTTTGTCGATCATATCATTGATATTCGCCTTAAGCAGATCGACCAAACGAGAAAAAATAGCCAATGATTTCGTCCTCCTTGGAATTGATGTTACCGGCAGGCTGTATGCCTCCGAAATTTAACAATAGAGATAACATTGACATTAATATATATCGGCCTTATTACGATCCGCATTAATGATAAATTGTAAATGGTTATTGGTACATCATGTTTTCTTAACAGAGCACAATATGCGCTCAACGGCACTATTATACCATTTATCTCCGTGTATTGAAATATGGTTTTGAAGCCCATCTCAGATTTTTGTTCTCTTTCCAAGGAGCCCAATGAACGTTTAGCCCTCTATCACAAAAAGCGCCTGCTTGAATACGCAGACCAGCGTCCAATCTGCATCAACCAGGGCGCACGTGCCGCCGGAAAGCCATTATCGACTTATATATCGGAAAGGGCGCCACGCGGGCGCCCTTGTTTATAGCGGGTTACGGTATCTGCGAAACGGATGCCGTCTGAGCAGGCGTTTTCTGTGTCATGCCGCTGAAACACTTATCAATGTGCGCCGCTTCGATGCGCTTTTTGCCGGCTATCTGCACAATGACCGTGACGATGACAGCGATGGGCAGCGCGATGATCAGCGGATCGACAAACTCAAGCATGGAACCCGGCGGTGAGAGCGTGGGCACGCCGAAGATCAGTTCACACAGCTTGATCACTGACGATTCTTTGGAATGCACGAACATCATCCACAACAGGCTGCTGGAAAACCCTGCGATCATACCCGACACAGCCGCCGCGCGGGACATTTTCCGAAAATAAAGCGCACCGAAATACATGGGCAGGAATGCCGCACAGCACAACCCGAAGAACAACGATGTGGCGATAGCGATAGCGCCATCCCAAATGTTCGGCAGCACGTAAGACAATATGATGGTGATGACAATGGCAATCAGCACACCGACGCGTGAGACGAGTATCCCCTTTTTGGTATCGGTATCGTTGACCTTGAATATGTCTCGCCCAACCGCCGTGCCGATGGCGTGATACTGCGAGCTGATGGTGGACATTCCTGCCGCCAGCAAAATGATCATGAATACCGTGACGAACCACTCGGGCATAAAGCCGTCCAGGAACATCGGTATAATGCTGTCTGTTACGCCGCCTGCCGCCGCAACAGACACCAGCCCGGCTGAGTTGAAAAACAACACGTTGGAAAGTGCGCCCACCACAAACGCGACGCCCGTCATCATGAGAATAAACACACCGCCGACGGGTACCGCGCGGTTGATCTCACGGTCGCTCTTCACCGTCATGAAACGCACCGCCAACTGGGGCTGTGCCAGCACACCGATGCCCACTCCCATCACGATTGTGGAGACAACGATCCACCAGTAACGCGAGAACAGCTGCGGCATTGATGTCCAGCCGGCAAAACCGCCTGCCTGCAGCCCGCTGATCTGCTCGGAAACGGCGGGATTGGCGGAAAGGTCGGTCAGCTGCTGGTGCGCCGGGACAATACCGCCCAGCTGAGAATACACAGCGATCAGCAGCACCGTCATGCCCACCAGCATCAGAGTTCCCTGAAACGCATCGGTGAACATCACGCCCTTGATGCCGCCGAAAAGCACATAGGCCGCTATGATCACGCCAAAGGCCAGCAGCGCGATATCATACGGAATGCCAAGCCCGCTTTCCAGAAAGCGCGACACGCCGATCATCACAGCCGCGGTGTATATCGGCATGAATATGAAGATGACCAGCCCGATGAATTTCTGTATGAATCGGCTCTTAAAGCGTTTGCCCAAAAATTCGGGAAACGTGTGGGCGTTTAAATTCTGGCCGATACGGCGCGTTCTTCTCCCAAAGAATATGAACGCAATGAAAACACCCAAGAAAATGTTGAGGAACGTGAGCCAAAGCAGGCTTAACCCAAACACGCCCGCGTTGCCGCCAAAGCCCACAATGGCGGATGTGCTGATAAACGTTGCACCGTACGAGAGCGCCATTACCATGGGATGGATTTTTCGCCCCCCGATCAGATAGTCACTCGCGGTCTTTGTTCTTCTGAATCCCATGACCCCGAGCACCGCCACAACGCCAAGATATACGATAATAACAATGATTTTAACCAGCAGATTGGCGCCCATCTTCATTACCTCCTGACACTTATTCTTTAAATATCCAGCTTGTCTGCCATATCGTTTTCAGTTTTCTGCCACTCATTGACCACTTCAGGCTCGTCCTTATCGGCGCCCTTGTTCCATGCCACAACGCCGTACACCATACAGGCGATGGCGGATAGCACGCATAAAGCGTAGGCGGCAAAGATCGCGAAATCTCCCATTCCCAGCATAAGCTCACCTTCTTTCAATATTTACTTTTTGGTCATGCTTTGGTTATATGGAAAAACCCTTCGGCAAGCTCCGAAGGGTAAACAAAAATCGCGATTAAAACACCATGCTTCGCAACAATTTGACAAATGACTTACCCATGCTACCGTGCTGCCTTGAGTATAGGAAACTCGCGGCTCATTGTCAATACATACTCTTGTTTT
>CAZNVX010000337.1:2410-3885 GCA_964576225.1 uncultured Christensenellaceae bacterium | reverse complement strand
CTATTTTGTCATGGCTGAGTTTGATGCCATAAAAGACACCGGCGGCTTTCTCGTTAAAATCAGGCGCGTTAACACCGGTAATATACGGAAGAAATATCAGTTGATTGGGAATGTTTCTTGTGGCCAGTGCTTTGTTCATTTCTTCATAACTGGTGTCAGCCATGAAACCCTTTTTGAACCACTCCAAACTTACGCCTCCGCTTTCGCAAACAGGCAACAGGACGTAAGAATTATTAAACGGGCCGTAATGACAAGGAATGCGCAAATCATTAAGCAGCGGTTTACTGACGAGTGTGGCTATGGTCAGCACGGTGCCGGTGGTTTCGCTAATCAGACCTTCTTTAATGTTACCCGTGCCAATCATCCCCGCGAAATGGTCGAGTGTGCCCACGTTCACTGTCGAGCGTGGGCTAATGTTTATTTCGTTGGCTACATCGGCTAAGACCGGGCCAATATTTGTGCACGGCTCTACGAGTGGCGGCAGCTGGCTCTCAGAGACGCCGCAATAATCGAGAATTTCTGTCCAATACGTCTTATTGATAATGTCAAAATAATGTGTAAAGTTGTATATCGAGTATTCACCCACAATCTGACCTGTCAGACGATATTGAATATAGTCTTTGAGCATCAGATATGTACCGACTTTGGCGAAGATATCTGGTTCATTTCTCCGCATCCATAGCATTTTGGTAATGGGCCAGGTTGGAATGATTTCGGGTTGGCCGGTTGTTTTGAAACACTTTTCTTTATCAAAGACTTGTCTTAACTCGGCACATTCTTTTTCGGAACGCATATCCAGCCAAGAAATCCCATTGCGGATAGGAATCCCATTTCTGCCTAATGCGACAAGAGACTCGGCCTGGCCGGTAAGTATGATCTGTACGTCTTCTTTGGCATAAGAAAAACATGACATGCAGCAGGAAGAGAGTAATGACTGGACAATAGTATAGTAGAGCTCAGGATCAAACTCAACGATATTTCCGTTCCGCATGTATTCGACATTCTGAGTCTTTTCTGATATGACACCAAGCTGTTCGTTGAATCCGGTTACTTTTATGTTGGTCGTTCCAAGGTCAACGGCAATATAAAACATAATAAACTCCTGTTACATTTCGTGGAATCACTCCGCAAAATGTGATTTTGTTATGTGATTCAATAAACCCGACCAAAGGGCTGAGATCGTGAGACTCATTTATTGGGTTTTGTGGTTTCGCGAAGCAACAAATCCGGTTTGATTGTTATATTCTGCACAACAGACAGCCGCTTATCTTTGATCTTATTATGCAGAATCTCAACGGCTATGGAACTCATATCATTGATTCTGCAGTCTATAGTCGTCAGAGCAGCTGATAGATATGGGGCGTAATGCGCGTTATCAATGCCGATTATTGAAAAGTCATCTGGGACGGAAAAACCTGCCTCATTTATTTTGCGGATAGCCCCAAGCGCAACGTCGTCGTAAGCTGCAATAATAG
>CAZNVX010000337.1:0-2400 GCA_964576225.1 uncultured Christensenellaceae bacterium | reverse complement strand
GCGGTTGGTTTTTGCTTTGCTTTTAATATTTGGTTCATACCCGTATAGCCACACTCAGAAAAACGAGCCTCGGTCACCGCAATACAATCAGACGCTATGCTTAAATCATGCTTCTTGGTGCATTTATCAAATAAAGCCAGCCTTTCCATTGTGCACCTTTCTCCAATATACCCAAGCTGTGTGTGCCCAAGACCAATCAGATGCGCAATCGCATAATCCATGCTCATTTCTTCATCAATACAAATATTATCGCACTCTTTTGCGGCGGTGTTGAGTGTGATTAAGAGGATAGCAATGCCGATGCGTGATGCCGCATGGCTAAGCTTTTCTGCCGCATGGGTGTTTTCTGTTATACCAATAATGGCTGCGGGAAGCTTATTAAGATAAAAATCGATCAGCTTCAACTCTTTTTCTTCATCGAAATTGGTTACTGCGATACAAGGGAAGTACCCTTTTTCCGATAATAATTTCGATATTGTTTCGGTAAACAGCGCGTAATAATCGCTGATTATTTCGGGGCAAATAATGATTACTTCTTTAGAATGCGGGATATTCTCGCTTTTTTTATGATATCCCATGCGCTTTGCGGTGTTAACGATCTGCAACGATGTGGATGGATTAATATCTGAAGAACCCCGCAAAGCTTTCGAAACAGTTGATTTGCTGACGCCGCATTCTTTAGCAATATCATCAAGTGTAATTTTCATATCATACCCCGTTTTATGTGCTTTTTAGAGATTATATACTGCCAACGACATGGATGCAATACATTATATAATATTTGCAAAAAAATTTCGAAACAAAGAAATTAAAATATATTCAAAAAACTACAAAATGATTTCGAAAAGCTTGACTTTGATACTGAATAGTGTTATAAATCATACATAATCTATCCGATCATGTGCCATGCGCAAAAAAATTCTGAGATCATTAAGACATCTGCCAAAAATTCATCATTACTAAAGACTAAGAAATCGGGAGATATAAACACTATGGAAAACAATAAAGCGATTCTAAAAAAAGCGCCCAGAAGATTATTGGACTTTTTATTGGGTGTTAGGGAAATGGGTGTGCTGATTCCAATCATACTGGCAGTGATCATTTTCAGTTCGAGCAATCAATTTCTAACTTCGGAAAACATCGTTAATATATTAAGAAATACTTCTTTTGTTTTTATTACTGCAGTAGGAATGACCTTCTTAATCGTGTCGGGGGCGTTCGACCTGTCGGTTGGCGCGGTTTATGCGTTTGCAGGGGTATTCTGTGGCAAGTTGATGATGGATGTTGGCGTTTCAATCCCTATTGCAATAATCGTTGCAACACTGGGTTCCGGAATCATATTTGGAAGCATCAATGGATTCTTTGTTCAGAAAGTTGGGCTTCCTCCTATTCTCGCTACATTGGCATCAATGAATATTGCCAGGGGCGTTGTGCTAACTGTTCAGATGGGAAACCCCGTATATCCCCTTCCTGAGGCGTTTGAACAAATAGGTCAAGGCAGCTTCTTTAAGAATACTATGTTCGAGATACCCTATGTGGTTGCCATTGCTGTTGTTATTGGGATAATTGCAATATTTGTTTTGAGAAAGACGACATATGGACGAATGGTCTGCGCTGTGGGGGGTAACAGGGAGACGGCCCGCCTTGCGGGCATTCCAACAAAACTGGTTGGCTTCAGCGTTTATATTATGGTGAGCTCACTTGCTGCATTGTCCGGTATACTGATATCCTCACGGCTTGGCTCTGCACAGCCGAATGTGGGCGTGGGATACGAGCTGTCCACAATCGCAGCCGTTGTTATCGGCGGCACAAGTCTTCTTGGCGGTGCCGGCACAATTATTGGAACCGCACTCGGAGCACTATTTATGACAATGATTCCAAATGGCATGATTTTATTAAGACTATCTCCCTTCTGGCAGCCGACTGTGTTAGGTGTAGTATTGTTAATAGCATGTTCTATGGACTATGTCCGTAACCATTTGAAGAAATAGGGGAGGATATTCAATGCCCAAATGCATACTGGAGATGAAAAACATTACCAAGAAATTTGGTGGCGTCGTTGCGCTTGATGATGTTTCAATTGAACTATACAGCGGAGAGATCCTCGCGATCTGTGGCGAAAATGGGGCCGGCAAATCGACTTTGATGAAAATACTTAACGGTAATTATCAGAGCAGCACCTATAGTGGCAGCATTATTGTAGATGGAGAGGAAAAAAGAATCAACAATCCGAATGATGCTGAAAAAGCCGGTATTGAGATGATTTATCAGGAGATTAGTATGCATCTTGATTCATCTATTGCCGAAAATATATTTATCGGAAGGATTCCTTCAAAAATTGGGGTTGTAAACTGGAATAAGGTATATAAGCAGGCAAAGAAATATATTGATATGCTGGGG
>CAZNVX010000336.1:0-3885 GCA_964576225.1 uncultured Christensenellaceae bacterium | reverse complement strand
ATACAGGGAGCGCCGGGCGAAGTGAGCGCTGCGCTGACGATGATGGAGCTTTCCGGCCTGTGCCGACGCCTGCCCGGCGGCAGATACGGCGTATGAAGACTGAAGACACAGAAATTTAAAAAATGCGATCCGGAATCATCACGCGAGACTGACCCGAGGATGACCGCTGCCACACACATACAAGGGATCGTCTTGACCAGAATATAGACGTATATTATAATAATATACAGCACCAGCCTCGACTGCATTTTTGTTTACATCGGTATCAAATCAAAATATCCGCATAAAGTTGTTATAGCACGCAATGATATATAGTAATGAAAGGAGGAATCAAGGAGCCGGAATAAAGCACCGCCATCATTCTATGTATTTCCTGTCGGCTCTTTGGAAAGTCATGAAACATATTTCTGATTCTCACAACAGCAGTTAGGTTGTCGGGCTGTTTTGATGTTGTTTTGAAGCCGTGTTTTCTGAATGGGTTTTAGGAGGTGTTGAGCATGTCAGCCATTACCCGTGTGATAATCAATTTGGCGCTGAAAAAATCGCTGATCGCATTCAGCAGGGCATCCAAGTCAAGCATCATATCCGCTGTCCGGCTGCTGCGGGGCATTGCGCCGAAGAACTACAAAGAGCCGTTGACAAAGCTGATTGCGATGACGGAGGCAGATCATCCGGGCGTACAGCTAGTCAAATATATCGGGCAGAACATTAGTGTGAAATGCCAGGAAAAGCTGATCAGCAATCTGATCATCAACCAGGAGTTTCTGGGAGAGAAGGAGAGGCTGCAAAGCAAGCAGCGGGAAAAGGTGCAGCTGCCAAGTTTTCTTGTTATCAGCCCCACGTATGCGTGCAATCTGAACTGTGTGGGATGTTATGCCGGTGAATACGGCAACAAATATGCGCTGGAAAAGGAGCTGGTATTTGATATCGTCCGCCAGGCCAACGCGCTTGGGATATACTTCTTTACAATCTCGGGAGGCGAGCCCTTTGCCTGGCCGCATCTGTTTGAGCTGTTCCAACAGTTTCCGAACAGTTATTTTTTGATCTATACCAACGGCACGCTGTTAAACGACAGCGTCTGCGAGCGGCTGGCGCGCCTCGGCAACGCGACGCCCGCCATCAGCATTGAAGGGTTTGAAGAGGAGACATCCGCGCGACGCGGCGACGGGATGTTCGGTACGGTAATCAGCGCGATGCAGCGGCTTAGAAAATACGGCGTGTTCTTCGGTGCGTCCGTGACGCATACTGCCGCCAATCATCATGCTGTGACGGACGAGACGTTCTGGGATATGCTTGTGGAAAACGGGGCGTGCTACGCATGGGTATTCCATTACATACCGATCGGGCTTAAGCCCGATATCGGCCTGATGCCCACGCCGCAGCAGAGAAAAGAGCGCTACGAAACGGTTAAAAAGATCCGGCATTCGCGCCCCATGCTCATTGCGGACTTCTGGAACGACGGATATCTGGTGAACGGCTGCATGGCCGGCGGTGCGCAATATCTGCACATAAACGCCAAAGGGCTGGTGGAGCCGTGCGTATTTCAGCACTTTGCGGTGGATGATATACGCCTCAAAACGCTGCTGGAGGTATTGAAATCGCCATTCTTCCGGGCCATACGCAAGGAGATTCCATACAGCGAAAACCTGCTCGCGCCATGCATGATCATCGATCATCCTGAGTTCATGAAAAAAATCATAGAAGATTACGGTGTGATGGAGACGCACGACGGTGCAATGACGCTCGTAAGCGAGCTGCACGAACCTCTTAAGGCCTACTCTGTCGAATGGAAAATGATCTCTCAGGAGCTGTGGGACCGCGATTATGCCGGAAAAAAACATATTGAGAAGGGATATTTTACGTATAACAACGAATGCAACACGTGCGGCGCTTGCGGCCGCAGCGCCGACGTCTGACGAAAAAGAAAAACAGCGGCAGCCGAGGCTGCCGCTGTTGCGTATCGGCTTCTACGGTTGGGCGGTCTCGCACCGGGGTTCTTCTGCCGCAGGACGCCCCGACAGAAACACGCGGAACTTGCAGCGCCCGGCGTCGGCCAGCATATCGCTGCAGGAAATGGGGCGGCTTTGTGTATACAGCACACGACGAATATGAATCAGCGGCGAACCGATAGGAATATTGAGCGTACGCGCCTGTTCGAGACTGGCTCCCACAGCGGTGACATCATCGGTTGCGTTGTCGAGAGCAAGGTGGTAGTGTGTCTCCAGCAGATGATAGAGAGACCCGAGCTTACGCTTGTGTTTGGCTAAGTCGGGTACCAGCTCGGGGTTTAAGTGGTTGGTGATGATGGAGAACGGGCGGCCGTTGCCGACAAAAACCCGCTGCACCCGCGTGACCGGCGAGTCCTCGGGCAGCCAGAGCATTTTCAACACGGACGCATCCGGTATCACCGTATCAATATGGGTGTCGAGCGTCTTGACGTTGTATCCGGCCTGCATCAGCACTTCGGTGGTGGAGGTGATGGGGTTTACCGTTTTGGCAGCATCCGGCACTGTGACGATGGTACCGCGTCCCTGCCTGACAGAGACGCTGCCCTCCGCGGCCAGCATCTGTATGGCGCGGCGGATTGTGATGCGGCTGACGCCAAAACCGGCTTCGAGCTGGGGCTCGGGCGGCAGAAAATCGCCTGGGGAATAATCCTGCCGGATAGCGGCCTTGAGCGTTTCGTAGACTTTCATATAAGCAGGTTGTGCGGCAGAATTCATGATGCGGCTCCTTGTGAATACATGATATCCATTCGAAAGCAACAGGTGTCAGCATAAAAAAGTATGTACGCAGAATGACATTACAACAATATTATGTCATTGTCAACGAGAAGAGAGGCGCATCGACAAAAATCGAAACAAACAGCATGGTTTCCTGCCCTGGCCTGCCGGATATGAAGCGGCAGGCGTCGCGTTTCTTATTGGCAATGGCGCAGCCTGACGGTGCAGCGGCTGTCGCGGCGGGAGCATAAAAAGGACATGATGTTTTTGAGGATTAGTATTAACAGTCGTTTGTGTTGATTGATAGCAGCACGAAATTTCCGTTGAATCTTTTTTCTCACATATCAAGTCTTTGCCGAATGTGCCGATATTGTCAATGTTGCGCTTTGGCTGTGGAATCAGCAGCATGCATGGGTGCTCGTCGTCGGCTTTCAGGATGGTTCAAGCTATGCAGCCTGTCAGATTTGGACGTCAGCAGAGGCGTAAAGTCAGTCTGCCAGACAGCGCTCGGATGGAATGGGGTTGATTTTTTCCATCACCTTCTATATAATTTGCATTTGCAGGGAAAATGAGTGTTCAAACAGAGGCAGGGCGCATACAATAGCGATAACCGCTGGTTCCCGGCACAGATGTAAGAGTATCCACACAAAAGGGCACGGCACAAACAGGCGACACAAAAACTTTGATGGGCATGGAGAATAGTATGCAAAAGAGCACGGCAAAAGGTTCAAGCAAAAAAACGGGAGCGGGCGCCGCTGCGGCCGTGAAAAAGAGTGCAGCAAAGTCAAAGACCGCCTCAAGATCTTCTGCCAAGAAGGGGTATGATCTCGTGATCGTCGAATCGCCCGCAAAGGCCAAAACGATCAGCCAGTTCTTGGGCTCCGGTTATAAGGTGCAGGCCAGCGGCGGGCATGTGAGAGATCTGCCCAAAAGCACGCTCGGCGTGGATGTTGACAACGATTTTGAACCCAAATACATACAGATCCGCGGTAAAAAAGAAGTGATCAGCGCGATGAAATCGGGCGCATCCGGCGCGCGGCATATCTTTCTGGCGACTGACCCTGACCGCGAGGGGGAGGCGATATCCTGGCATATCGCTCAGATGCTTGGCGTGGAAGAGCAAAACGTAAGCCGCATTGAATTCAACGAAATCACCAAAAAT
>CAZNVX010000335.1:2849-3886 GCA_964576225.1 uncultured Christensenellaceae bacterium | reverse complement strand
CGGAGCTTGTTGACCTTTCGCTGCCTGAAGTCGATAGCGCCAATATTGCCGAAATTGCTTTTAAAAGAGGCTCCGTTGAGCAGAAGGTGGCCAGATCCGGCATATATGAGAGCGGCTATTCGTTTGACGAGTCGGGCGTTGCAGCGTCAGCTGCGTTTATCGATCAGGTTCGGAAAACGGCAGATATGCGCCTCAGTGCCTTTGTGGGAGAAGATATACTGCCGGAGCATGGCCTGGAAAAAGGCAATTACATACGCATAACGGATGATGGCGGGAATGTGCTGGCTGTGTGGCTTGGGAATAAAACCGACGACGGAAAATACTTCTGCACGGTGGACGGCAAACCGGGCGTCTACCTTATGGATGAGGCGTTTACCGCTTTTATTGTGGACGATTTATCGCTGTGTATGGACAAGAGGCTGATTCCCGTGGCGCCCGATCACATCGAGTCGGTGACATGGCAGCGAGATGGACAGCAGATTAAGCTGGATATGACGGACGGAACCGCGTGGCTGGGTGGAGAGCGCCAAAGCGATGATATCTATAACACGCTGGCGAACGCATTTATGTCAGCCAGGGCTTCTGGCATAATCGACAGCACAGCGGGCGATGTGGTTTACACGTTAACGGTGAAGACGGACGGCGGGGTGCTGCATGTGACGCTGCACCAATACCTGAAGGGCTTTTTTGCGGTGGATTACGGTCACAAGCCGTATCTGTACCTGAACGCAGAATCAATTGAAGTCATAACAACTGCCCGGTAGAACAGGCTGCATTTTGAAGTGGCAATACCCGAATAAACAATAGGATAAAATCCCTGCTTGAGGCAGGGATTTTTTTTTAAACATATATGATGCCATCACCATCAATTCATCGACAAATGTATTTAATAAACCCGATCAACAGAAAACATATGTCAGGATATTTGTCAAACAAATGCCTAACAAATGTTTGACAAATGTCATGGGATGTGTTAGTATATGCACAATACATTAAGACTGCATATTGTCATACTTTTAGCAATAAGGGTTAATAGC
>CAZNVX010000335.1:0-2839 GCA_964576225.1 uncultured Christensenellaceae bacterium | reverse complement strand
CCTGGGTATATGTTTTTGGGTATTGGTGAACCTGGGATGTATTTATTATACCCTTTAGACGGCAGGGACAAGGTCTTGATGCAAGCAAAGGCTACCGGTTTGGTAAAAAAGATCAAGTAATGGGGCGGTGCAGATGACGCGGTACGACATGCAGTTGATGGTTCAGGTGGCAAGGATGTACTATACTGAAGGTCTCAAGCAGGATGAAATAGCCTATAAGCTTGGGATATCCCGATCCTCAATCTCGCTGATTCTGACTCAAGCCAAAGAGATGGGAATCATAGAGATCACCATCAAAGACCCGCGAAAAAATGTACAGCACATTGCCGACCGGATGATACACGAATTCGGACTTGAAGACTGCTTTGTTATTCCTGCCGTCACCGATTCGGCACATATTATAAACAGAGTCATCGTATCACAGGGGGCAGATTATGTGGAGAATCTGCTGAACTCCAGCTCAACCATAGGTATTGCCTGGGGGCTGACATGTTATGAGTTTATGCTGTCATTTAAAAACAGGCGGCAGCTTCAGGATATCAATGTCATTCCGCTGATTGGCGGGACGTCGCGCATTTCATCTGAATATCAGCTCAATGAGATGGTGAGGATGTTTGCCGAGACGCTGCGGGGCACGCCGACGTTTATCTATGCTCCGGCGATGGCGGAATCAATTTCTGACAAAGAGTTATATTTGCAAAGCGCTTCAATGAAGGCTGTGATGAAAAAATGGGATGAAATGGATACGGCAATCATCTCTGCGGGCGCGCCGCCCGAAAGCTACACTCAGACCATGACTGCGGAACGGATGCAAACCCAACCCCTTGACAGAAGCAGGGCAGTGGGGGATATATGTGCGCGGCGCTTCAATATATGGGGTGAGTTTTTACCGAATGAGTATAACCAGCGCATTATGGGGATCGGTGAGCATCAGCTTCGGAGAGTGAAAAAGGTGGTTTGCATAGCAGCAGGGCGGCATAAGGCGTTGGCCATCATTGGCGCGCTGCGCACCGGCATTATCAAATATTTGGTAACGGATGAAGCGACGGCGCACAGCATCTTTACACTGACCGAGCAAACCGATACGACAACGTCGGTTGCTTTATAAATGGAAAGTTAATTAATCCGCTGCTGAAAAGCAGAGGGTTAAATATAAAAATACAGGAGGAAGAAAATGAGAAAAGCATTGATGATTATCCTTTGTCTGCTGTTCGCTGTGGCGATGATGGCAGGGTGCCAGCCAGCTGCCCCGGCACCGGAAGCTCCGGCTACCGAAGCCCCGGCTCCGGCCACTGAAGCCCCGGCTGCACCCGAGGAAGAGGCGCCGCAGCCGCCGGCAGAAGGGAAATCAACCGAGGGAATGAAGATTGCTTACTTTGTTTCCACGCTGGCCAACGAATTCCACCAGGCCCGCGCGCAGGCCGCCGTTGATTATGCCAAGGCAGAATACGGTGCAGAAGTCACCATCATTGACGGCAAATCGGACGCGAATGTGATGACGCAGAACGTTGACATGCTGGCGACATCCGATTTTGACGGCGCTTCGCTGCAGATCTGGGAACCGGATGCGGCAACGCCCGGCGTCCTCGCGGCTCTTGAACAGGGCATTGCGGTCACGTCGTTCTTCAGCCCGCTTGGCGACACCGGCATCCCGACCTACCGCAGCGACGAAGCCGGCGGATCTTTCCAGATGGGCGCTGACGCGGCCAAAAAGTGGATCGAAGCCAATCCCGATAAGCCGATCGTGACCGTTCAGTTGGGTTGGCCGGACCACACCGAAGTGAAATCCGGACGTACAGACCCGTTTGTAGCGGGTATCGAGAGTGTGGTGGGCGCCGGTAACTTTACCGACCTCGGCTGCATCGACTCCAAAGGCAGCGCGGATGCGACCAAAGAAGCGCTCAGCAACATTCTGGTGACAAATCCGGAAGTCAACATCATCTATTCCGAAGCGGGCGATCTGACACCCGGTGCGATGGCGGCTCTGGTTGACGCCGGCCGCGGCACGATGAACAACGGCGTACCCACAACGGAAATCGTCTGCAGCGTTGACTGCCCGGTTTCTGAAATGAAGCTTATCTTTGACCCGAACAGCTCGCTGAAGGCCTCGCTTGGCTTGCCGCCGATCGGTACATCGAAAGCCATCATCGACATGATTGTGAAGGTCTACCTCGGTGAGATCGCTCCGACATCACAGCCGGCCGAAGAGATCTTTGGACCTGTGCAGGTGGTGGATGCGTGGAATATGACGGCAGAAGAGGCCATTGCATGGTATAACGAACAGTTTGGTACCAACTTGACTGTGGCTGACATTTCCTAATAAAATGATATAAGACGGACTTGGCGGGAGGGGGCTTTCATGGCCTCCTCCCGGCAGATTCCATGATCCTCAAAGAGCCTAGAGGTTTTTTGAGGTGATTGAACGGGGAGATATTTATGAGTGAGTATGCGTTGGAAATCAAGAACCTGGTCAAAGATTTCCCGGGCGTTAGAGCCGTTAATGATGTCAGTTTCAATATCAAAAAGAATACCATTCATTGCCTGGTCGGCGAAAATGGCGCCGGGAAATCCACGCTGATCAAGATACTGACAGGCGCTTTCACCAGAACATCGGGGAAAATCTTTCTGAATGGCAAAGAATACACGGCCAGCGGTCCAAAGGAAGCTGGAGAGAAGGGCATCAGCACGCTGTTCCAGGAGCTGAATGTGGTGGATCAGCTGACCGTGGAAGAAAACCTGACGTTGGGGATTGAAGACTTAAAATTCGGCTTTCTTAGAAAAACGAACAAAATCAAAAACATTATTAAAGTTCTAAATGATATCGAACCAAGTATTAACC
>CAZNVX010000334.1:0-3899 GCA_964576225.1 uncultured Christensenellaceae bacterium | reverse complement strand
CCGCGGCCTTTTTAGGCTTGGCCGGCGGCTTTACTGCTGGCTGGAGAGCGGGCTCTGGCGTTGCGCTGCGCCCTGTTTGTGGCAGCGGCGCGTCCGCAGGGTCACATCTGCCGGTCACCACAGTCATCTTCCTCTCAAAGCACCGCGTAAGATATCCGGTCAGATACGCGGGCAGGCCTGCCGACGCAAAAAGCTCCCGTCCGAAATCATCCGGAAAATCAACACAGAGCCTGTCTTCTCTGATGCTGATCACGGCGCGGCTTAAAAAGGGTGCCAGCGCCGGTTTTATCACGCCGCACAGCTCCCGCAAATGCCTGCAGAGCCTTTCGCTGTCATCCTTGGCCACATCAGAATACAGCACGGCCACGCGCGCATCGGCACCCAAGGTTTGCCCGATATATTTTTCGATGGACAGGTAGATCTCCGGGGGCAGCAGCCGGCTGTGCAAGCGGATCAGAAACTCACCTTTTTTGACATCGTGCTGCACCTTTTCAAATCTCAGTTCATAGCGCTCGTCAATATTAAGGCTGCTTTTCAGCGCGGTAAGAAAATCCCTTTTCTTCACGAGACCCCCTAAAAGTTTTTTTGAATATAATCGGCGAATATGCCAAGTATGTTTTCTGCCGGATACGTGCCGATAAGAACGCCTTTGGCAAACAGCGCCGCCTTTCCGTCGCCGCCGGCTATGCCAATATCGGCATGACGCGCTTCACCCGGGCCGTTGACAATACAGCCCATCACCGCGGCCGTTAACGGCTTGTCCAGCGTTTCCAGAATACGCTCGACCCTGTCCGCCAAATCGGACACATTAATGCCCGTGCGGGCGCACGTCGGGCAGCTGATGACCTCCGGATAAAACGTTCTTAAGCCCGCGCTCTGCAGTATGCGCTTCGCGGCGGTCACCTCCTGCACAGGATCCCCCGTGATGGATACGCGCACCGTGTCCCCGATGCCGTCCAGTAATAACGCGCCCACGCCCACAGCCGATTTGACAATGGCATTCTCATACGTCCCGGCTTCGGTAATACCGATATGCATCGGCGCGTCACATTGCCGGGCAAAATCGCGGCAGGCCTGCACGCACACGGGGACGGACGACGCCTTGATGGACACCACCGCGTTGTCAAACCCCAGGTCATATACCGCCCGCACCCAGCTGACCGCGCTTTCAGCCAGCGCCTGCGCGTTGGGTGCACCGTATTTTTTCAGCAGCTGCGGCTCCAGCGACCCGGCGTTGACGCCCACACGCAATGCCGCCCCGTTTGCCTTTGCGCAGGCCACCACCCGTTCCAGCGCATCCTGGCCGCGCAGGTTGCCCGGGTTGATGCGCACCTTGTCCGCGCCGTTCTCCAGCGCGAGCACGGCCAGCCTGGCGTCAAAATGCACGTCCGCAATCAGCGGCACACGCACCGCTTTTTTAATCGCACGGAAAGCCGGCGCACATGTTTCATCATAGAAAGCGCACCGCACCGCCTCGCAGCCCGCGGCTTGGAGCCGACCGATTTGCCCGAGTGTCGCCTGTTCATCCGCGGTATCGGTATTGGTCATCGATTGTATCAGTATGTCGCTGCCGCCGCCGATTGTGACACCGCCCAGCGACACCCTGCGCGAGTACAAGGCCATGGCTTTACCCGAATATCCTGATAATGTCTTTGTATGTGATGAATATGAAAAGCACAATGAAAAGCGCAAACCCGACAAGATGTATCACACCCTCCACATTGCGCGGCACCGGCTTTCTGAACACCTTCTCAATGCCGATAAACACCAGCCGTCCGCCGTCAAGCGCGGGCAGCGGCAGCAGATTGAATATGGCCAGGCTGGCGTTAATCACCACGCCCAGGCGCAGTACATTCTCGAAGCTGCTCCGTATGGCGCTGCCCAGCTCCCTGATCATGCCGACAACACCTATCACGTTCTCAACGCCCCTGCCGGCAAACAGGCCGAAAATAGCCAGCAGCGTCTCGCGAACAAGCAGGAAAATCCACTTAAACGAGAGCGACAGCGCTTCTCCCACGCTGAACGTGACGCGCTGCGCCCCGATCACAATGCCCACACGGTAAGCCTGCTCAGCCTCATAATAACGGAAGGGGATGTCAAGTGATATGACTTCACCGCCCCGCTCGACAGTGATGGGCATCGACTCAGACCCCGCCGCACGCTTGGCAGCCTCCACCTCCATATAGAAATCCATATCGACGCCGTTCATCGAAAGGATCACATCGCCTGCCTGAAGGCCCGCCTCCTCTGCCGTGCTGCCCGGTTCCACTTCACCGACAGTGGGCACGTAATCGCCGAAGAAGCCGAGCACCAGCACGACGAGCAGAAATGCAAAAACAATATTAAACACAGGGCCAGCGGCAATGGTCAGCGCTCGGCGACCTGCCGGCTGCCTGTTAAACGCATGTTTGTCGTCCAGCTCCTCGTCCTCACCGTAAAACTTGGTGAACCCGCCAAGGAAAACCCATCGCACGGAATAGGTAATGCCGTTCTTGACCCATTGCTTGATCTTGGGGCCAAAGCCCACGGCAAATTCGACGATCTTGATGCGGCACGCCCGGCCGATGCTGTAATGCCCGAGCTCATGCACCATGATGATAATGCCGATAAACACCAAGGCAACCAAAAAACTAAAGACAGAAATGATTGTGTCCAAGCGCACCCTCCTTTTTTATCATTATATCATGTCAAATGTGCCAAAATACATAACTTTTCTAAATATTATTGTAAACGTAGTTCTTGACCTCTTTGTCGGTGGTGTATATTTCAATCAGAGAGTTGCCTTTAAGATGCGCAAATCTGTTCATGGCATACGCCACGCTTTTTTCAATATCGCCGAAGGAGATCTTCTTTTCAAGGAACAATTCCACCGCCGCCTCGTTGGCCGCGTTCATAATCAGCGGCATTGCACCGCCCTGCGCCAATGCGTCCTTGGCATGCCGCAGACACGGAAACTTATCCATATCCGGCTCGTCAAATGTCAAGGATTTGAGCGCCGTAAAGTCAAGATGCCCCACCACGCTTTCCAGCCGTTCCGGATGCCCGAACGCGTACTGGATGGGTTCTCGCATGTCCGTCGGCCCCAATTGCGCGATCACCGCACCGTCGTTATACTCGATCATGGAGTGAATGATGCTTTGACGGTGCACCACCACGGATATCTTCTCCGGCGGCACATCAAACAGCCAGCGCGCCTCAATGATTTCCAGCCCCTTGTTCATGTAGGTCGCGCAGTCCACGGTGATCTTCTTTCCCATGCACCAATTCGGATGCCGCAACGCCTGCTCCACTGTCGCGTTCTGTATGTCTTCCCGGCTCCAGTCGAAAAACGGACCGCCTGAAGCGGTGAGAATAAGGCGTTTTACCCCTGTTGTGTCCACGCCGTGAAGACACTGGTAGATCGCGCACAGCTCGCTGTCCACCGGGAATATCTCAGCCTTGCTCTTCTTCTGCTTTTCTTTGACAATGTGGCCGCCGCACACCAGGGATTCCTTGTTGGCCAGCGCCACGTTGATGCCCCGGTCAAGGCACTCGATCAGCGGAGGAAGCCCCGCGATGCCCACCACCGCAATCAGCACAATGTCCGGTTCGCCCGCGCTGCACGATTCCAAAAGCCCCTGTATGCCAAAGCCTGTGCGGACACCCTTGGGCACTTTCTTTTCGAACGCCGCGTCACCCGGACAGCCCGTTAAGCCCACGTAGCATGCGCCAAATTTTTTGGCTGCTTCGAGCAGCTCGTCGCCGCTGCGGTGCGACGTCAATGCCGTCACCCGAAAACGGTCGGGAAATCTTTCAATAATGTCCAGCGCCTGCCGGCCCACCGAGCCGGTTGCACCGAGGATCGCAATTTTCTTCATCTATTGTCCTATATCCTTCATGCCGCTATATATATTGTATAA
>CAZNVX010000333.1:0-3911 GCA_964576225.1 uncultured Christensenellaceae bacterium | reverse complement strand
AACAGCAAACATCATGGCTCGGCGTCACGGTGCGCAAATATCATGCCATTTCATCACCACCGCCGATTCACTTTTATGTCGCGCAACCAATAGGTTTTGTTCCGTTGCCGCCGTGTTATTTCAAAATTATATTACAAATATTGCGCAGGTACAACAATTATTACGCCAACTTAGCCGCATTTGGAATATCCGCATGACCGGCACACCACACATCCGCTCTCATGTTCAAGAGGAGAAGCGCATTCCGGGCATTTGCTGCCGTTGCCGGGAACTGTCGAATCCGTTTCTCCGCCCCGCAACTCCACCACACGTTCGAGGACGCGACCGATAGCGTCGGGACACGACAACACCTTAAGACCCTTCTGCCGCAGCGTGGAATGACAGCGTATGCCGCGCAGCTGTTCAATGATGCTGTCAGCATCCACACCGGCGCGCAGTGCCATTGACACCAGCCGGCTGGTGGCTTCAGACTGCGACGGGCATCCGCCTGCCCGCCCGACGTTGGTAAAAACCTCGCAGATGCCGCTCGAATCATAATTGACCGTGACATAGAGATTGCCGCAGCCGATCTTTATTTTTTGCGTAATGCCCTTGGTGATTTCCGGACGCTCACGCGGCGTAAGTTTGTCGTCATCTTGGGCAGGCTTTTCCTTGCCGACCGAGAGCACCTGCCCCTGGCGGCTGCCGTCCCGGTAAATCGTGACGCCCTTTAGCCCAAGACTGTAAGCTAAGTCATAAGCTTCGCGAACGTCCTGACGTGTCGCCGTTTTTGGGAAATTAACTGTTTTGGAAACGGCATTGTCTGTAGATTCCTGAAACGCGCTTTGCATGCGGATGTGGTATTCAGGCGTGATATCATGCGCCGTTACAAAAACCTTTTCCAAATCACGAGGAACGCCTGCGATGCCGGTCAGCGTGCCTTTCTGTGCAATTTGCTCCATGAGGGCACGGCTGTAGAAACCGCGCTCACGCGCCACCTGTTCGAAGTAAGGATGCACCTCGATCAGCTTGTCGTCGTCCAGCACGTTACGTACATATGATATGGCAAACACCGGCTCAATACCGCTTGACGTACCCGCTATAATCGATATCGTACCGGTCGGCGCTATCGTTGTCACTGTGGCGTTGCGCATGGCTGGCAAGCCCTGCTTCTTGAAAATGCTCTGTTCAAAAAGCGGAAAGCTTCCGCGCTGTTTTCCCAAAGCCTCAGACGCCCGCCGCGCCGCGCGCCGGATAGATGCCATCACGTCGCGCGCCGTTTGAACGGCGTCATCTGAATTATACGGTATGCCAAGCCTGTACAGCATATCCGCAAATCCCATAACGCCGAGTCCGATTTTGCGCATGCTCTTGGTTGTTTGCTCAATTATCTGCAGCGGATATCGGTTCACATCAATCACATTATCCAGAAAATGCACAGCCACAGCCACTGTCTTTTCCAATTCCACAAAATCAATTTTCCCGTTATTGACAAAGGCATTCAGATTAATCGATCCGAGGTTGCAGCTCTCATATGGCAGCAGCGGCTGCTCACCGCAAGGATTGGTGCTTTCAATTTCACCGGCGGACGGCACGGGGTTGTCCTTGTTGACACGGTCGAGAAAAACGATTCCGGGCTCCCCATTCTGCCAGGCCATATCCACTATGGTGTCATAAACGCTGCGGGCGCTCAGGCTGCCCGTTTTTTTCTTCGTTTTCGGATCGATCAGATCATACGTCTTATCGGCTGTTACCGCTCGCATGAACTTTTCTGTCAACCCCACACTGATGTTGAAGTTGGTCAGCTGAGTCAAATCCTTCTTGCATGTGATAAATTCCATAATGTCCGGGTGGTCAACGCGCAAGATTCCCATATTGGCACCGCGCCGCGTCCCCCCCTGCTTGACAGCTTCTGTTGATGAATTGAATACTTTCATAAAGCTGATAGGGCCACTCGCCACGCCGCCCGTCGAATTAACGCTTGCGCCCGCCGGTCGTATACGTGAAAATGAGAAGCCTGTTCCTCCGCCGCTCTTATGAATCATCGCTGCGTTCTTCAGGCTGTCGAAGATCCCCTCCATGCTGTCTTCCACGGGAAGCACAAAACAGGCGGAAAGCTGCCCGAGTTCGCGTCCCGCATTCATCAGCGTTGGTGAATTGGGCATAAACTTTAGGCTGTCCATGATCTCAAAAAACTGCTTTTCGGTTTTTGCGGCATCGTTGCCGTAAGCGTCATCGGCCGCAGCCACCGTTTGCGCAACACGCCGGAGCATGTCCTCGGGCAATTCATAGCCCGTCTCGGTTTTCTTTAAATAACGGCGTTCAAGCACAATGCGTGCGTTTTCTGATATCCTCATATTCTCCTCCAGTTACGCTTTATCATGTGGACATGAAGAATGATATCACAACATATAGTATTTTATCAAGAATTATTTGCATTTAACCGGCAAAATTAACAAAGCGCGTTTCGAATTCAGATATCGGATAACCCGGTATGGAAGAGAAGAAGTCCACATGCCCTTTTCGCCTGACGCCACAGAGAATGTTATTGTCTTTGAGCACACGTTCAAGCTGACGCGCGGTGCCATGACGGCCGTCAAACACCGGGCAGTCCGTCCGTGTCATGCTGTCAACAAAGCTTTTGATATGCGCTTCCACAAACGCATAATGAGTGCACCCCAAAACAACCGCGCCAATGCGCTCGTTATGCAAAAAGGAAAGACGGTCTGACAGATACGCATGCACGCTGGCCTTGTCAGCGCGTCCTTCTTCGATCATTCGGGCGAGTCCATCACAGCCCACATTAATCACCTGGTCATGCGCCCCCAGACGTTCGATCAGCCCAAGATAACGCGACTGAGTCACGGTGGCCGGCGTGGCCAGTACCAAAACACGCCCGTCGTTCCTCCCCTCAAGAGCAGGCTTGACGGCGGGTTCCATGCTGATCACCGGGATGTTATGCTTCTGGCGCATCATGATCACGGCTGCACTCGTTGCGGTATTGCACGCCATGACAATGGCTTTGACTTCTTTTTTTACCAGGAATGCGCAAGCATTAAGGGAAAGCTGCTTGATCTGCTCCTCTGATTTGTCGCCATAGGGCGCGTTGAGGTTGTCCCCAAAATAAATGTAATTTTCGAAAGGCAGCCTCAGACATGCCGTTTTGAGCACGCTGATGCCGCCCACACCCGAATCAAAAAAACCGATAGGTTTGCAGCTACCTGACATGTTTTCTCCCGTCGGAAAGGATATTTTATTATACTCCACCAACGGGTCAGTTTCAATAGTCTGCGCCTGTCATTTCGGGTCAAGCACCCGGCTAAGCGCCAGCGCGATATGTTTGACCGAGTTTAGCGCCTGCTCCAGGGAATTTGCGTTGTGTCCAACCTCTATCAGCAAGCACATGTCAGACACATGTTGGTTGTATCGCCCAGTTTTGACACGTATCGGACGTGTAAAGCCTTTCTTAATACTCTCCAGTTGATTGGTCACGGCCAGCGCCAGCTTGTAATTGGATTCATAGTTTGGTTTTTTGGAATATTTTTCGCCGGTGCCAACCACAAACATCACGCGCGCACACTCTTTGCCGTTGATCACCACACAATCCTTTTTTCCCGCTTCAATATTTCCGTATGCATCGCGGTGCACATCAATGAACACCTTCATCGACGGGTATTCCGCCGCGTATTTTTCCATTGTTACCAATGACCGCGTATAGGAGGTGTTGAGCGAGGGCGGTTCATGATTGGTGGTGTCGTGCAGCACAGTGTAGCCATACTCCTCAAGCTCTTTTTTTAATGCTCTGCCCACCGCCACGATGGAATGGCGCTCATCCTCTGTGCGCCATGACCCGGCCTCCACATACTGAGCATCTGTGGTCTGACGGTAAGCTTCCGTCGTGTGCGTGTGATACAGCAGAATCTGAGGGCCCT
>CAZNVX010000332.1:0-3914 GCA_964576225.1 uncultured Christensenellaceae bacterium | reverse complement strand
GCAGATCCTGAATCGTTCGCATCATAAACCCTTGTGTGAGCGTGGTATTCATCGGATCTACGGGTGTTGCGCCGCCGCACAGCGTATCATACAGCCGCTTCACATCCTCCTGCGAGAACCGACCCATGCCCACACGCACGGTGGATATCGCCGACACATCGGGCAGCGTTACCGCCGCGTCCACATGCACCACAAGCTTGCCCTTTGCGCTGACCAGCTCCATATGCAGACTCTCCGGCGCACCCAGCCGTTCCGCCAGCGCCCCCTGCGTGTGCACAGGCGTCTGCTGCGCCATGCCGATCATCTGCTCCATATCCTTTTGCACCACCACCGGCTGCTCCGGCGTTGCCTGACAGCCCGCCAGCAGCGCAAAAGTTACAACAACAGCCAGCCATGCGCTTCGTCTTCCGTTCATGACCCTACCTTCTTTTCTCATCGCTGCGGCCATTGTAGCCCGCTTCCATGCAACAAGTATTCATCATATTGTAAGCGGATTGTAATTTTATTCCTCAGACACCGTCATGATCTGCCCCTTGGTCTCGTTCATCACGCTGATCACGATCTTGGGCACGGCCAGCAGCGAAAACAGCAGCAGCAGCGCCAATACCAGATACAGCAGGTTCCATTTTCCGCCGCCCCGAGAAGGCTGTCTTTTCAGACGCTCTTTAAAACCCTTAAACATTGTCAAACACCACCTTAACGGTCGTCCCATGCAAAGGCACACTTTCAATAGCCAGCCGCGCGCGGTGCAGACGGGCAATCTCCGCCGCGAGCGCCAGCCCCAGCCCAATGCCGCCCGCCTTCCTGCTGCGCGATTTGTCAACCATGTAGAAGGGTTGAGTGATCTTGTCGATCTCGCCTTGCGGGATGCCCGTGCCGTGGTCCGTCACAACAATCGCCCGTCCCTCGGCGCGCAGGTCTATCACATCGCCCCGTCGGGATGCCTTGCCCGCGTTGTCAATCAGGTTGATCAGCAGGCTGCCCAGCAGATCCTTATCCATCATAAGCGTCCCCATATCATTGGCGATATTTATAGTCAGCCCGCGCTGCCGAAGCTGCTCAGCGCAGGAAAGCCGCACGCCCTCCAGCAGCTCCGCCACACTGACCGGCTCCATGCGGATGCTGTCGTTTTGGTGCAGCACAATCAGCTGCATCAGCTTTTGCGAAAGCCGTTCCACGCGTGTGCATTCGTCGTCAATACGCATCAGCGCGTCCTCGCGTTCATCCTCGCCCATCACTGTGCGCAGCAGCGTCTGCGCGTTGCCCGAAATAGAGGTCATCGGCGTTTTGAGCTCGTGCGTCAGCGCCGACATAAACATCGCGCGCCGGTCCGCCTCATCCCGCAGCTGATTCACATGGGTTTCCACCGCCGCCGCCATGCTGTTGAAGCTGACGGCCAGCTCGCCCACCTCGTCGCGCTCGGTGACGGCGACACGCCCGTTATAAACCCCGGCCGCGATGGAGGCCGCGCCTTTTTTCAGCGCAGCCATGGGCCGCAGCACCAGCCGCACCAGCAGAATGGTGATGAGCCCGGACGCGGCGATCACCGCGAGATTAATCAGCGCGAATTGAGCGGCCAGCGCGTCCACGCCCGCATACACGGCGCTGATATCGCTGATCACGTAAAGCAGGTACGGCGTGTCCCTGATTTGCAGGCGGCTCCCCGCAATCATCATCGAAAGGCCGCCCATATCCTGTATCACATACTGGCGGCTCTCCCCGTTCAGCGGCAGGTACTGCTGCGGGTCAATGTTGGTGGCGTTATAGATAAAATCACCTTCTGAGACGAGTATCGTGTTCTCATCGGCGAATTTATCAATCAGATACCGCGCAAGGCTGCGCTGCGCCGTCGCGCTGTACCCGGCATCAATCTCATTGTCCATCGCCGCGCTCCATGAAGCGGCCCTTAGCTGCTGATCCGTCAGCACATTCCGCACCGCCAGCTCTAAGTTGCTGCCGCCGGAACGCAGCAGCATAATCAGGCTGCAAATGCCGGTGGCCAGCGTCACCATCACAATGGCGATGAGGGAAATCTTGAGCCATATCTTCATCCCTTAATCCTCCAGGCGGTAACCCATTTTTGAGATGGTCTTGATGCGGCCGGTCAGCTCCAGCTTTTTTCTCAGCTGACCGATATGCACATCCACGGTGCGCGTTTCGCCCACATAATCCACGCCCCACACGCCATGCAGCAGCCGCTCTCTCGACAGGGCGATGTTTTTGTTCTTGGCCAGCATCACCAGCAGGTCAAACTCCATCGGCTTTAAAACGATCTCCTCGCCGTTCTTGCGCACTGAGCGCTCCATCAGATTGATCTTCATATCGGCCACGTCCAACACCTGCCGCATTCTGCCCGTGCGCTCCAGCACCTTTTCAATGCGCACCAGCAGCTCCAGTATCTCAAACGGCTTGACGATGTAATCCTCCGCGCCGTCGCGCAGCCCCTGCACCTTTGAATTTAAATCGGCCTTGGCTGTCAGGTAAATCACCGGTATGTCATGATGCTTCATCCGCCCCAGCAGCTCAAAACCGTCGATGCCGGGCAGCATCACGTCAAGCAAAGCCAGATCAAAGTCCTTATCCGACTCCACCGTGCCCGCCGCTTCCAGTCCGTCATAACAGGCTGCCACAGCGTATCCCGCGGCCGTCAGGTTTTTCTGAATCACCTTGGATATGGATTCATCGTCTTCAACCACCAGAATTCTGTTCCTTGCCATACAATATCCTCCAATCACAATGCCTTATTTTATCATAATTGCGGTAAACATGTATGCAACAGGTTGTAAACGGATTGTAATCATGCGCAATGCAAAAACGGGATTGAAAACCCCGTTTTGCCGCTCACCGCGATATCTTTATCACTGCCGGCATGCGCTTTTGCGCGCCCGCGGTCGTTTTTATCCAAATACAACCGTGAAAGCAGAAAATGCCATGTTTCATGGCATTTTCAAACGGTGTGCTCATCACTTGTCTCTTGAGCGGTGATATAAAAGGCAGCGCCTCCGGTAACAATATCTCTCTCCCCTACTCGATCACATCCACCGACAGCGGGTATTTGCTCATCCACTCGCAGCCGTCCTTGTTGATCAGTATTGGGTTCTCATACCTAAAGCCGATGTTCTCGTCCGGGCAGGCATACTGCATCGCGCAGATCAGCACCTCGCCCTCCCGGTACACATGATCCGGGTCGGTCCAGTAGGCAAACGGGCCCTCGTGCCCGCCGATGCGCCACTCGTCGCCCAGCATGCCGATGCCGTGCTCAAACCCCGGCACCATAAAGTCGGCAAACCCGCGCTCCTCCGCAAACGCCATCATCTGCTCGGCCAGCGATGCGGGCGATATACCCGCGCGGTAGGTCCTGAGCGTCAGATCCACAATGTCGGTGAAGTTCTGCGCGTGCCACAGCTGCCGCTTGCCCGCGGGCGCGATCAGATAGTTGTGGCTGTGGTCGCCGCAGGCCAGCTTAAACAGCGCGTGTATATCCACCATCAGCGGCTCGCCCGCTTTAAGCTCCCGGGTTGTCGGGGGCGTGCACGCCCCGCCGGCAAAGCCCGTGCGGTAGCCGCTGGCAATCTCGTTGCCGCCGGTGAAAGACCATTCCCACACGCTGCCCGCCCGGCGCATCGCCAGCGCGGCAATCCCGGCGATCTCTGTTTCCGTCATACCCTTCCAGCCGGCTTTGAGCGCATCATACACCGCCTTGTGTCCCTCGTCCACAATACGGCTCGCCTCGCGGAACCGGTTAATGGTGCCCTCGTCCTTGATGAGCGAGAGCGCGTCAATAATGTGGTGCGCGTTCACCAGCCTGCACCCCGGCAGCGCTTCCTCAAACGCCTGATACTCGTAATGCGTCAGGTTGCCCTCCGGCAGATAGTTGGACATGCCAGACTCCACACCCACCACGCCGCCCCGGG
>CAZNVX010000331.1:0-3938 GCA_964576225.1 uncultured Christensenellaceae bacterium | reverse complement strand
TCAATGGCAGCTCTTATTGGCGGATACGGACGCCAGCCCATTCAAGCATTGCAGGTGGTTTCGCTATCCGCCGCGCACGGCACACTCTCAGCCTGCGGTGTACACGTCTCTTGCTGCGCTTTTGACAAAAGGCTACTTATCCTGCTGCCGATATATTGGAATATTATATGCCAACTAAAAACCTAAGTCAACAAAACCTTTACAAAACGTTCGACCGGCCGCCCGACGTGCGCCCGTCCAGCCGCACCTTATATACAATGCCCTGCGTTGTGCGGATAACGCCCAGCACCAGCGCGATGATGCCCAGGAAAACAACCTGGTCGATGGTGAGAACCAGCGGAATGATCAGGAAACCTGCGCCGATCAGCGCAAGCAGCGCACCCGCGCGGGATTTACGGCTGTTGCTTTCCTGACGGCCGTGGACCAGGCCGAATATGCCAAAGACAATCAGCCAGCTTGAAAGAATCACGCCGAGCAGACCCGCAGTCGGCCGGATGATAAGAATGAGAAGAAACAGAATTATATCCAAAATACCGTGAACCATATACGGTATGAGCACACTGTTGTCATTTCTGTGCTGAGCCGCCTTGATCAGGCAGTAAATACCGTATACCAGCACACCGAGGCCGACCAAGAATATCAGCACCGACAAGCCGCCGGCCGGAGAAACCAGAAGGAAAATCCCGGCTGCGACGATCAACACGCCTGTTAACACCACCAGCCACCATGACATCGATTTTTCTGTCGCGAACATTTTTGGCTCCCTCCCCGAATGACTTCGTTAAATAATATAATAACATCAAACTGTGTGTAAACACAACTGCTGCCGGTGAAAAAATTAATGCGCCCGAAAGCCTTCGCCCAGCACTTCGCTGACATCGGCAACGATCACAAAGGCCTTCGGATCCACATCTCTGACTATTTTTTTAAGCTTTACACCCTCGGTGCGCCACGGCAGCACGCAGAGCAGCACGCTCTTATCCCGGCCGCTGTACACACCTTTCGCGCCGAGAGAGGTGACGCCCCGTTTGAGCTTGTCTATGATCGCGGCGGCTATCTCCTCATTCCTGTCGGATATGATGTAAAAAGCTTTGGCGGCTGAGAGCCCCACCGTGATAACATCGATCAGCTTCGACGTGATGTATAGCGATGCGATGGCGTACAGCGCAACGGCCGGTTCAAACACCACTCCTGCCACAACAATCACCAGAAAATCAATACAGAACACAAAGGCGCCGATACCAACGGATTTAAAACGAGCGCTGAGCATTTTGGCCGCCATGTCGGTGCCGCCGGTGCTTCCGCCTCCCCGGATGACCAACCCCACGCCAATACCCGTGAGCACGCCGCCGTATACACAGCCCAGAAACAGATCCTGACTGGGTGGAATGGGGAGCACTTCGGCGGCCAGCACATAAAGCGCCAGCGCATACATCGTGCGGAAGGCGAAGCTTTTGCCCACAACCCGAAGGCCAAATATGAACAGCGGGATATTGAGCAGCGCAATGGTCAGCCCCAACGGAACACGGAACAAATGATACAGTATCGTTGCGATGCCGCTGATGCCGCCCGCTGCGATACGCTCCGGCACCAAAAACAGGTTCAGACCCGCCACGGCAATGCCGACGCCGGCCGTCATCAATATATAGTCTTTCACCTGCCTGTTCATGCGGCCTCCGGTTATATTCGTCAAAAAAAGCGGAAGAAAGATTTCCTCCGCTTTAGTTTTTGTCGCTTTGCTTTGTTTTATCAAACCCCATGCTGATGGATATTGCTTCATCAATGCGAATCATATCCTTTTCGTTAAGCCGTCCCATTTTTTTAATCAGCCTTGTCTTGTCGATGGTTCTGATCTGTTCGAGCAGCACCACGCTTTTTTCCGATAGCACATCATCTTCAATGATGATGTGGGTGGGCAGACGCGCTTTGCCAAGATTGGACGTTATGGCTGCAACGATCACCGTTGGGCTGAACCGGTTGCCGGTGTCGTTTTGTATCACGAGCACAGGCCGTATGCCGCCTTGCTCCGAGCCGGTAACGGGGTTCAAATCAGCATAGTAAATATCTCCTCGCTCTATCATACGTCACCCCGCATATGCTGTTTTGGTTTCCCTTATATCATATGAGGGGAGGCGGCTAAGTGTTAGGCTTTTTAAGCAAGCAATGCATATGCATTGAGTGAAAGTATACGCTCGATATCTGCTGCGGGCAGGTCAAGACTGCGGATGCGGCTGATTTCATCGTCCGCCCGCTTCCATGGCGAATCGGTGCCAAACAGCACATTTTCTGATCCGTGTTTGCGGATCATGCGCGTCATACCCTCGTTTTGCAGACTGTAATGGGAATAAGACGTGTCCAGATAGACAGGAAGGCCGAGCAGAACGTCTTCCGCGTCACGCCACAGCGCGTGTGAGCCCATATGCGCGGCAACCAGGCGAAGGCCGGGAATACTGCGGATCACGCAGCGGATCATCAACGGGGTGCAGTGAACCGGCGCCGGATACCCGATATCGACACCGGCATGCAGCACGAGGATGAGATTCAGATCGCGCAGCGCTTCGTAGATGGGCATCATGCGCGGCTCGTCGGCATAGAACCGCTGATAATCGGGATGAAGCTTGACCCCTTTGAAGCCGTCCTTTTTGAGCTGAATGAGGCTGCTTTGCCAGTCAGGGTCATCCGGATGAAGCGCGCCGAAAAAGCAGAGCCTGTCATCGCTGTTGTCTTTTGCCCAGGCATTGATGGCAGGCACCTGCGACGGCTTGGTCGCCACGGGCAGCACCACGCATTTATCGACGCCGCATGACGTCATATGGCTAACAAGCCCGCTCACCGTGCCGTCATGCGCGGCTTCAATACGGGCGCAGCTTTTCAGAGCACCAATGGCGGCTGCGGCGATGTTGTCGTCGAAGCAATGCGTGTGAAAGTCAATAATCATGGGTTTTCTCCGCTGCTTTTGCTCAATTCTACTATAGAATCGGGCTTTGGGCAAGCCGGACGGAGACAGACCCCGGCGTTGGGCAGCCAAAAATAATCCGTAAAACGGATATGACCTCAGTGCGCCTATGAAGTTGCGCATCTCCGCTTATATCATATCCTCGGAGAATTCGACGCGCGTGCCGAATACGTCCTTGATCGTTTCAATGATGCGCGCGTCCCAGAAACGCTCCTTGTTGTGAACGACGATGGACAGCGGCGCGATGTTGACCAGCGCGGAGAGAAGTGCATCATCCTTATCGCTTCGCTCGCCGATAAACCGGCCCTGCAGCAGACACAGCCGGTCGTCAAGCAGCACGTACTCGCCGTCTCCGTCCACGCACAGATGAACCTGACGGACACGCGGGACACGGATCTTGATAAACAGCCGCAGTATTTCCACGAATTCGGCGTATTCCTTTTTGCGGATATAGTCGTTTACGCACCAGGCCAGCTCCTTTTCCCATGTATCCAGATAATCCTTCATGCGAAAGCGCATAAAGCCCTCCAGTATAATGGTCTCCGCCTGGTTTTGCTGCAGCATATCGGACAGCCGCTGCTTCACATCCAACTTGCACAGCGCCACCTCGTTTTTCTGGCCCGAGGTGCCATACCAGAGCCTTTTTAAGGCGCGCACCAGTATGTCGCACTGCTCCTTCTCGGAGAGGAAACTGAATTTGCTTTTTAGCAGCCGCACCATGTGACGAATCTGCAGATTCTCAACAATAATGTCCGCAAGCAGGGTGCAAAGCATGGCATGCTCCTTGTCGGAGTCATTTTCCGAATCCGTCAGGCAGACGCCTGCAATACGTCCCTCCGTATCGTCTATTTCATTTATGCTCACAAGGCATCCCTGGCGCAGCGCACCGTGCATCCGGTTGGCAATCAGCGGCGCCAGCTCAAGACCCTGATCTTCAATACCCAGTATAATATTCAAATCTGAATCACCCTTTATTTGCCGT
>CAZNVX010000330.1:0-3953 GCA_964576225.1 uncultured Christensenellaceae bacterium | reverse complement strand
CAATTGGCCGCTCATCAGCCGCATCCTGCCAGGAAAGTATCGCGTGAACTCCTAGCGACACCACTAATACCCTCAGCGTCTCAGCGTAATGCCACACGAAGAAAACGAAGTGCGTCATCTCATTTAGCACGTTCTTCAAATGATGCCTGAGCAGAGTCTGTTTAAGCCAATCTATTCCTTCGCCGGCCTGCTCGGTTTCCGGTGCCGCAGCATTGAGAGCTTCGCTTTTCGCCAAACATAAAGCAAATCCGAACCTCATGCCCACCGGCGAGAGACTCGGATTTGTACACGACAGTAATGGTCAGTTCCAAAAAACTTTGTCTGACAGTTGAATCATGTCAAGGACAGCGCCTCATCAAGCGCCTCAATAAGGTCGTCCGGATGTTCCAGACCGATAGACAGGCGAATCAAATCCGATGAAAGACCGCCAGACCGCCGCTGCTCTTCCGACAACTGGGAGTGGGATGTGCTGGCAGGGTGCAGTATCAGGCTCTTGGCGTCCCCAACATTCGCCAGATGCGAGAATAGTTTTATGTTGTCAATCAGCTTGACGGCAGCGTCATAACCACCCTTTATGCCAAAAACCACCATTCCTCCGAATCCATTCTTGAGATATTTGCTGGCTGTCGGATATGTTGGGTCTCCGCTCAGGCCGGGATAACGAACCCAGGACACCTTGGCGTGATTATTTAGATGCTCCGCAACCTTGATCGCATTTTCCGAATGCTTGATCATGCGAACAGGCAGTGTTTCGATTCCCTGCAGAAAAAGCCATGAGTTGTCCGGAGAAACAGCGGCACCCAGATTGCGCAGCGGGACTGTACGAACGCGTAAAGCAAAGGCGATTGGAGCCAGCGGGGCCGGCAGATCGATCGCCCATCTAAGGCCATGATAGTTCTCATCCGGCTCTGTAAAGAGAGGATGGCGCCCGCCTTTCCAGTCAAACCGGCCGGCGTCCGTGATGATTCCTCCGATTGCATTTCCATGACCGCCAAGCCATTTGGTCAGCGAATTGACAACAATATCGGCACCTAACTCAATTGTTTTCAGCAGGTAGGGTGTAGTAAACGTGGCATCAACGATCAGGGGAAGTCCATTTTTGTGCGCAATATCTGCGACGGCTTTGATGTCCGTATAATCCAGCACTGGGTTGCCAATCGTTTCGACGAACAGGGCACGTGTTCTCGGCCCGATCGCCTTTTCAAAATTCGCTGGCTCCTTCGGATCTACGAACTTGACATTAATGCCCAATTTCGGCAGTATCGCATCGAATTGCGTATATGTCCCGCCATACAGATTGTTGGCAGAAACGATATCGTCTCCCGCCTCGGCAAGAGTAATGACGGAATAAAAAACCGCCGAGGTTCCCGACGCCAGCGCGACCGACGCCGCCCCTCCCTCGAGCTGCGTGACACGCTGTTCAAGAACATCGGTGGTGGGGTTCATTAACCGCGTGTAAATGTTGCCAAGCTCCTTGAGAGCAAACAGGTTGGCTGCATGCTCCGTGTTTTTAAAAACGTAGGAGCTGGTGCGGTAAACGGGCACTCCGCGTGATTGCGTGGCATCAATGGTCTGCCCCGCATGTAAGGCAAGTGTTTCAAAACGATATCCCTCTTTGCTCATTGACGTTTCTTCCCTTCAAATTTAATAGTGTTTCTAAAGCAAAAAATAATTGGCCCCATTTATTCAGAAAACAGCGGTGTGGAAAGATACCTTTCTCCTGTATCCGGCAGAATCACCACAATGGTTTTCCCTGAGTTTTCCGGTCGCAGCGCCACCTGCGTGGCCGCCCATGTGGCCGCGCCGGAGGATATGCCCACAAGCAGGCCTTCCGTTTTGGCGATCTCCTTGCCGGTCGCAAACGCATCCTCGTTTTTCACGGTAATGACTTCGTCATAGATGCCGGTGTTGAGCACCTCCGGCACGAAACCTGCGCCGATACCCTGTATCTTGTGCGGGCCCGGACGTCCCTCGGAGAGCACCGGAGAATCAAAAGGCTCCACCGCAATGATCTTGATGTCAGGGTTCTTGCTTTTGAGGTATTCACCTGCGCCGGTGATGGTGCCGCCTGTGCCAATTCCGGCGACGAGTATATCCACCTTACCGTCGGTGTCCTCCCAGATTTCAGGGCCGGTGGTGGCCTTGTGGATCGCGGGATTGGCGGGGTTAACAAATTGCCCGGGAATAAATGCATTCGGTATCTCCTGAGCAAGCTCAGCCGCTTTGGCGATAGCGCCCTTCATGCCCTTTGCGCCCTCAGTCAAAACAAGCTCCGCACCATATGCCTTTAAGAGATTACGGCGTTCAACGCTCATGGTCTCCGGCATGGTGAGCATCACGCGGTAACCCCGCGAGGCTGCGACAGCCGCAAGGCCGATGCCCGTGTTGCCGCTGGTGGGCTCTATAATCACTGAATCCGGTTCCAGTCTGCCAGACTTTTCGGCATCCTCTATCATCGCCTTGGCTATCCTGTCCTTCACGCTGCCTGCGGGATTGTAATACTCGAGCTTTCCGACAAGCGTCGCCAGCAAACCTAGCTTCTCTTTATAGTTCCCAAGCTCAAGCAGCGGCGTCCTGCCAATCAGCTCTGTCAAACCTTTATAAATCCTTGCCATTCTGACTGCCTCCCTAAAATTTTAATTCATATATGTTTTATATGAATATCATATGCCTCCCTTTTCGATTTGTCAACCACATTTTAATATAAATTATATCTGTTTTATATGGTATTGACAATGAACGATATTTTTGAGTATTATAAACATATATATAAAGTATGCAAACGAGGATGATCTCATGAAAATATCGGCAAAAGGGCGCTATGCACTGGCATCAGTCATTCATATGGCCACAGAATATGAAAAGGGCGAGCACATGACCGTCATCAGCATCTCGGAACAACTCGGTATCTCCAAGATTTATCTTGAGCAGGTGTTCTCTCTGTTAAAGCGCGGAGGGCTCGTCACCTCGGTCAAGGGTGCGCAGGGCGGATACCTGCTCACGCGGATGCCACGCCAAATCACCGCTTACGATGTTCTCTCATCAGTCGAGCTCTCACTTTTTGAAACCACAGAGAACACCGTTGCAGAAAAAGCGCCGCATATAGACAGCGCCATGAAGTCGCTGGCCTTTGGGGCGTTGGATGATGCAGCAAGAGAAGCCCTGCAAAAAACGACGCTGGAAGACCTGGTGCTGGAAAGCGAAAAGCGCAAGGGAGCAGACGGGCTTATGTTCTATATTTAAGGAGACATGATTGGATATTCAAACGCTATGCATACACGGATGCAAGGACAGATACGACGACACGGGCGCCTTGAGCGTGCCCATCTACCAATCGGCCACTTTCGCGCACCCGGGCGTCGGCAAAAGCACCGGCTTTGATTACTCACGTCTTCAAAACCCCACAAGAGAGCATCTTGAAAAAACCATTGCAGCGCTTGAGGGCGGAGCCGACGCAATAGCATTTTCCACAGGAATGGCCGCGATAGCGGCATTGATGGAGCTGTTTTCTCCCGGGGATCATATTATCGCCTCGGACGATTTATATGGCGGGTCTCATCGGCTGTTTCACAATATATCCATCAAAAACGGCCTCCATTTCGATTTGACGGACACCTCGGATATGACACAAACAGAGGCGTATATCACGCCGCATACGCGCGCGCTGTTTGTGGAAACGCCCACCAATCCCATGATGCAGGTGACGGATATTGCCGCCGCTGCGAAGCTTGCCAAAGCAAACGGGCTGCTGCTGATCGTGGACAACACGTTCCTCACACCGTATTTTCAGCGGCCGATTGAACTGGGAGCGGATATCGTCATTCACAGCGGCACCAAGTATTTAGGCGGGCATAACGACACGCTGGCCGGGTTTCTGGTGACTGCGGATGGAGACCTCTCAGAAAAGCTGCGCTTTATCTACAAGACAACGGGCGCATGCCTTGCCCCGCTCG
>CAZNVX010000329.1:0-3974 GCA_964576225.1 uncultured Christensenellaceae bacterium | reverse complement strand
CCAAAAACAAAGCGCAGGCCAGTAGCAGATAGAACAGCAGCACGAACCCGAAAAGCCTTTTGACGCGGCTGGTCATCACGAGCGGTTTCTTGGCCTTTTGCACACGTGACATTCTGGCATAAACCAGTATCGCGGCAATGTAAACCAATGAAAGCCCCGCTGTTAATATGCCATGTGCCGCCGTATGCACCGGGAAAATGAGGTTGACCAGCAATGCGAGCGCTGCGCCGCAGAAAGATGCCACCGCTGGAGCCAGCAGCAGCTTGCTTGCATTGCTCTTTGCCCAGCGCATCAGGTTTTTATTCTTGTAGCCCTCCAACTGCAAAATATGAATCAGATGTGCCGAAGCAGCCGTCATGCCCGCGGCTGCCAATGCATACAAAGCGATTTGAAAATATGTCGGTGCCGGCATCCGTTATCCCCCTAAAAAAGTTCTGACGATTGTCATGTATTGCGCGAAACAATCCAAAAAAGAATAATGCCCGGCGCCGGGCAGCACCACGAGCCCCGCGTCCGGTATGTTTTTCTCCATGGTTTTGGCGAAGCTTACCGGCGTATCCGTGTCGTTCTCTCCCCATATCAGCAGCGACGGGCTTTTGATATGCCGAAGGTGCTTCTTCAAATCCTGATTGACAACCCGCACAAACACTTGGCGCATGCACGCGGGCAGAGCGCGGTAATCCGTTGACCCCGCATTCCGGACACGTTTGTCCACATCAATGCCCAGCCCAAGCAGCAGTTTTTTAATCGTGCGCCCCCGGCTTAACCGCTTGGCAAGCTTATAGGTATAGGTTCTGACGTAATATCTGACTGTCCTCGGCTTTCGCAAGCCGGCGGCATCCGTGAACACAATTTTGCCAACCATATCCGGATGCGCTGACGCCAGCAGAATCGTGACGCGTCCGCCAAATGAATGGCAGATAATGTGCGCTTTTCTGATCCCTAACTGTGCCATAAAGAGCCGTGTGATGCGGGTATATTCCGGAACGCCGAAGCTCTCGGGCGGCATGCCGCTGTCACCGAAGCCGGGAAAATCAAGCGCCGTCACACGGTAACTGTCTGCAAGCACATCAATAACGGGACGCATCGTCTGCAAACTTGCGCCCCATCCATGCAGCACCAGCACATCCGTGCCCGAGCCGTGCTGCTCATAATTGATTTTTATGCCATCTATATTGATTACCATATCTGCTACATACTATGTTTATCAACGCTGATTATACATTCAAAACGGTTGACTATCAAGGCGTGTTTTCTTTGCGCCACATGATCATCGCATCCTCATCACCATAATAACCGGGTCTTATGCCGGCATCCAAAAAGCCAAGCCGTTTATAGAGCGCAATGGCGGCTGCGTTGGAAACGCGCACCTCAAGCGTGTAGCCCGACAATCCTGTATGCGCCATCATCGTTCGCATCAGCGCCTCGCCAACACCGCGGCCTCTGTGCTCCGCAAGAACGGCAACGTTCATGATATGCCCTTCGTCAACAACTTTGTGGACACCGCAAAAACCAACGATTCTACCGCTTAATTCAGCAACAAAGTAATACGCATTCTCATTGAGGCAGATGTCGGAAAACAAAGCTTCGTAAGTCCACGGCATTTTGAAACATGCCATTTCCACGGCATGGACAGACGCCACGTCCGCACCCGCCGCATGCCGGTATATCATACCGGCCTCCCCTGTTTCTCAGCCAAAACGCGTTCGGCCTGGGTTTCTCTCAGATAGACGGGCTCCAGTGTATAAGCATCCTGATCGATACCCGATGAATGCATCTTAAAGGCGCAGGCGCCCACTGAGGCCGCTCGCTGCAGCGCAATGCCGGGATAGGCTATTGTAAAGCCGGCGGCATACGCCAGAATTCTATCGTTAAGCTTTAGAGCCGCGTCTCCAAGAAAAAGCACCTTTTGCCCGCTCAGCTCAGAGAGAAGGGCGCCGAGCGGCATGGCACGGTATGGCGAGATCTGATCTCCGTCTTTGTAGAGGGCTGTGTAGACCTCATCGCGCCGCGCATCGATAATCGGGCAGATAAGAGCATCTGCGCCTAAAGCGTTGCAGGCAAGCGCATCAAGTGTATTGACGCCCAAAGCAGGACGATCCGCAGCATGCGCAAGACCCTTGATAAACGCGGCGCCAATCCGGATGCCGGTAAACGAGCCGGGGCCTGCCGCGCACGCAAAGAGCTCAATGTCCTGCACCGATACCTCGGCAAAGCGCAGGCACTGGTCAACCATCGGCCCGAGCGTTTCCGAATGCGTACGCCGCCCGTTTGTGTAGCATTCCGATATAATGGCTGTGTCTTTGAGCACAGCTGCTGAACAGACACCGCCTGACGTATCAACCGCCAGAATGATCATCCGTATCCCCTTTATGCCTGATTTCAATGATACGCTCATCATCGCCCGAGCCATCGATGAGCACGCTGATATCCGGCTGAAGGCTGCCGGCTCGATCGGCCCATTCAATCACACACACGCAATCGCCGCCCAAATATTCATGAAATCCGATGTGCTCAAGCTCCTGCTCATCTTCAATGCGGTACAGGTCAAAATGGCAAAGCATCTCGCCGGCCTGATATTGCCTCATCAATGTAAACGTGGGGCTCGTGATCTCCTCGCCGATACCAAGCCCGCTTGCAATGCCTTTTACAAAAACAGTCTTACCCGCTCCAAGGTCTCCGTATAAGCCGACAACATCGCCTGCTTTTAACGTCTCGCCCAGCTTTTGGCCCAGTCTCATTGTTTCCTGGACACTGTCCGCCGCATGTCTCGTATACAAAGATCAGCTCTCCTTCATCAGCCGGTTTCGTTCCGGCTGACTATGAATATACCCGAAAAATGGGCATAAATCAATCATTGAATATCAAGTGTTTGCTAACGATACTTATGCAGAAGCGGCGATAACGGTTTGTACAGCAAGCCTGTGACCAGGCAAACCACAACGCATTTGATGACATTGAACGGCACAACCGCAAAGAAAATATAAGCGCCAAGACTGTTGATGCCGGGATTCGCCGCCGCAGACAGCTCAATTATCGCGTCCACAGACGAGCCGAAAAACAAAGCGGCATAAAATGGTATCAGCACAAAGTAATTCATTAACGGAGCGGCAACAAAAGACATTGCGGCTGTGCCGGACACCATGCCGATGATGGCGCCGCGACGGTTTTTCCTGTATTTATAGATCAGCGCGGCGGGCAAAACAAACGAGAGGCTGATCACAAAATCCGCGATCTCTCCCACGCCCAGCGTCTGAGAAAAGGGAAGATAAATCAGATTTTTAATCAGCAAAATAGCTGTTCCTGCGACCGGCCCCAATGCCAGCCCGCCGATCAGAGCGGGAATGTTGCTAAGATCAAGTTTCAAAAAAGTTGGCAGCAACGGCAGCGGCGTTTCAATAAAACGCAGTATCGTGGCGATGGCTGCAAGGACACCGGCCGTGACGACAAGCAGCAGTCTGCGGGAGGCAACGGTTCTGGCTGACATAACAAGTCTCCTTTCTGTCAGAGCTCTTTATAACAAAAAACTCTGAAGCATTCTTCAGAGTAAACAGCATAAAATATGCATACTTCTCTCATCCAGACTATACTGTCGGTTACGGAATTGCACCGTATCAGCTTTCGCTCGCGGACTGTCACCGCCGGTAAGGGAATTTCACCCCACCCCGAAGATATACTGTATTAATTTATGTATGTATCATAACGCAAAACCCGCGCCACGTCAATGAGGTTAATGAGGCATTTTTCCTGTTGTTTTGTTTTCTTCGCTGTTGGTTGTTCTCTCTATGTACGCATCAATGTCTGCCATTGACGAAAACACTTTCCCATATATAAGAACCGATCGCTCATCTGGTTTGACATCAATGAACATGGCATCAATGACACGGACCCTGTCCTGCTCTTCCGTACCTTTTCGTGTGCGAAAAACCGCCAATACATCCCCTGATTTTTTGAGAATATAATGTGATGGACAA
>CAZNVX010000328.1:0-3977 GCA_964576225.1 uncultured Christensenellaceae bacterium | reverse complement strand
CCCGAAGCAGGTGTATCATTCGACTTATCAGGAGGAGAATCGTTGAACTCATGGGAACGCGCCATCTGAAGCAGGCTCTCTACCACCTCAAATTCATCAAAATTCGTGGAGAAACTAAGTTTTTCGATTTCTTTCCGGTAGAGATCACGTGTCTCAAAATCCATCTGTGGATAAATGCCAGCCGGATCTTTCGCCAGTTGGTCTTCCAATAAGCTTACTGCTTCAAAAAAGTCGTTCCAATTTTCTTCATTGAGGTCCCTCAAGCTCAGAATGATATTGGCGAGGTTGTCTGTGTTGTCCCTGTTCTCGTCAGGTTCTCTGCCTGCAAGAGCAGTATAACCTTCGGGAAAGGCAGGCATCTTCGCTGGCAGATTGGGCTGATTCTCTGGCAGCAGCATCGCCAAAAGCATCTGTGCCAGTCTTTCGATCAGGCTATATCGCAGAAAGGTAGGCAAAGCCCACAGTTCTCCCATTGTCAGGTGGACCTGCTGTTGGAATGAAACCAGGATAACCTGCATGTCGTTAATATCCAACAAGAGTTTTTGGTGTGAGAGCAAAGCGTGAGCCAGGGTGTGAACCCGCGTATAGCCAGCGCAAGATTCATCGGTCAATTTTGGCAGCTGGAGATAATAGGAATCCGGCATGCTCATTTCGATTTGGTCCAAACTCTGACGAATGATATGGTAATTATCCAGTATCCATTCTGAGGCATGCGAAAGTGCTAATGTTTCATTGGATGGTTTTGTGAGAGTATTATGCGCCTTTTCTATCCACGACGCATACTCGCCCAGGGTTTGCCCGGGTGAGTTTTGAACGTCTTTCGTTTTCTTTTGTACATTTCCGCATATCCTTACCAGATCTTTAAGAAATTCTTTGGTTGTCTCTGTCAACAGTACAGATTTTTCTGCAGAATTATCCTGGTTTGACTCTGCTGCAGGCAGGATATTTTTTTTACTCATATTTACCGTGCCCCATATTTTTGACGTGCAATTTCAGCTTCTGTTGGTTGTACCTTAGATTGTGGCAGGTCTTGAATTACCAATACCGGCTTGGTACCTCGATCAATGTACTGACGCGCCACACTTCCATAGGGCAATGTGGCTTGGCCGGTATAACCATGTGCGCATAACACGACCAAATCTATTGATTCATCTTGTTTGGCCAGTTCATGAATGGCGGTCCCCACGCTATCATGCTTGAGTATTCGGGTTTCACATTCTACCGGAATACGCTCTTGCATCTCGCGAATGTAATTCTCTACTGCAACACAGCTGACATCCATTAACTCATCCTTGAGACGTTGTATCTCAACAGGATATGGTTCAGGAATGGGGATTTCTGGTGGTTTAATGACCGTGGTAAGCATTATTTTGGTGCGTTGACCAGATTCTTCTGCAGCCGACTCAGATTGAGCGTTGTCATCTGCTTCTGTTGGATAGTGGGAGCCCTGTGCCAACGCAATTCCTGCCGAGATTCCCAATTCTGCCCGGCGCGAACTATCTATGGGCAGGAGAATACAGCGATAGTGCAAAGCTTCTTCTTCCTGGCGGGCTTCTTGATAAGCGCGAAGAAGTAACACAGGCAGGTAGATCAGATCAATTACTTTCTGAGCGGTGCTGCTGAGATTCCAGTGGCTCAAGCCGCTGGCACCATGGCTGTTGAGCACCAGCAGATCGATCGCTTCGGAATGAGCATAATTCACGATCGTTTCGGCAGCATTTCCTTCAACAATAACGTATCGGACACATGACTTTGGTCCATTTTTCGAGGATTTTGCCTCACCATTTTTGCTTTTGCCACTCTTTTTTAGGCTCTTGCGAACCTTATCAACCATCCCGCGCATATATACGTCCGCTTTTGCCTTCTGAATTTGCCACTGTAGTGGATTAACTTTTTGCTGAGAAGACGGATCGAGAACTTGCAGCAGGATTATGTGAGAACCAAAGATACGGGCAAATAGTTCAACATGCGAAAGTACTTGCTCTGCCATTTTCGATCCGTCCAATGGAACCAGGATTCGATTAAACATTAAATTTCTCCATTCATTAGAAAGGTGAGAAAAAGGCTCTCCGTTGGTATGGCTTCTATGCTTAGCATCTACTCACCAGGAGGTTTTATTTATCGAGTGAATCTGCGTTTTTTTGTGTCAAGAATCTTCTCAATCAGTAATAAATACTGCTTTATTAAGGAGAAAATCGTGCAATGTTTCGGTTATTGTCTGAACACATACGAAAGTTATATGTTCTTTAAGGTAATTGATACCCGGTAACCACGCTAATGATTCTACTCATATTGATTGTAACATATACATCTTTGAAACTTAGAAATCGAGGAAGCCAATAATTATGAGTGATAACCACTAGCAATACCGAGAAGGTTCAGGGATTCATTTGAATTCCATTTTCAACTCAAAACGCAATCCATATCATAAGGTGCATCAGCACCCCCATAACCAAGAACATAGAAATGTGGCGGCATGAACATATTACAACTGGCAATTAGCCATCCTTCTCTGCCTATGGATACCAGACTCATAGGTGTCCTTTAGGTCTATCGAGGACTTTTACATGGTAGATCGTATATAATAGATTAAGTAAGCAGATAAGTAGTTTGTTCCTTGATGGAAAATTACACGAGTTCCTGCTTATAAAAGGATGTATCTATGCGATTCTTCAGACTTACTAGCATGGTTACCATGCTTATTATTGCTTTAACAGCCTGTAATTATTTCGATGCCGCCCAACCAACCCAGAATCCTGATCTGGATCTGACCCTGGATTCGGTCAGGACAGAGGCTGTGCAAACCGCGGAGGCGGAACTGCCTGAGGGAGCGACTTCCACCTCCACCATCATCCCGCCAACCCCGTTACCAACAGAGACCGCCACCATAACAGCAACTGAACTGCCACCCACGCCTACACCAACCGCGACAGCAAAAGAGATACCACCAACGCCTACACCAACCGCGACAGCGACTAAAGAACCACCACCAAGTATTTCCTTTTTAGGTGTAGAAAAAGACAGGGCTGTCCGAGTTCTTGCTTCATGGTTTCCCCCTGACCAAATCTTCACAGTTCGGGTTGGACAATTCCATGACTTTTATAAAAATAATGTTGTCATTGGTAAGGTCTACTCAGGCGCTGGCGGTTCATTTGAGTTTACGATATTCCTTCCATTTGAAACCTTGTCCGCCGAAATGATTACCGTTCGGTTAGACAGCCCTCAAAACAATTATGCCTATAATGCCTTTACAAATGAAGACAGCGGTAGCGTAATATATGATGGTCTGGTGATAAACCCTACATTATGCAAAGTCTCAGTAAGTCCAGAGAAAACACAATCATTCACACCGCGTGAAAGTTTCGATGCGTTTTGGATAGTAATAAATACAAGCAATCAGAACTGGAATGATGAAGAAGTGGACTACGAATGGGTCGGTGGGGTAGAGTTGCATGCCTATGACGAGTTATATGATATTCCTCACACGGTTAAACCAGATGAGGCTATCAACATTATAGTTGATATGCTTGCTCCAGGTACAGCAGGTACCTACAAAACCCAATGGGCCCTGGTAAAAGGCCGCATCATTCTATGTCTGTTACCTCTGACGGTGAACGTGAAATAAAAAGAACGTTTCGCGAAAGTTTTCACCGGCATAAAAATTCAAGTCAATATGCAGATTATTTTGGTTTCGTAGGGAATCAATAGAATTAATATCAAAAAAAAAAATATGGTGAACCGGTTTCGATCTCAAACCTAATCCGAGTCGATCGCACCTGCACGAGACTGTCACAAAAGAAGTCTTTTGAGAAATTCCTTGAGGGTCACAATTTGGTGACAACAATGTTATTGGTCATCATTGTGTTGGTATGTTGGTTTGCACTCCAATCGACAGCACATACGGCTTGTCGCCTAAACTGCAGCCATCCACCACGAATCTGTCAATTTTCCTGACGATCCCTTGGTTTGGGAACCTG
>CAZNVX010000327.1:1753-3982 GCA_964576225.1 uncultured Christensenellaceae bacterium | reverse complement strand
CTGAGCTTTCACCCCGTCAAGCATGTGACGACGGGCGAGGGCGGCATGATACTGACGAACGACGAGGCGCTCACTCGGCGGCTCACGCTCTTCCGCTCCCACGGCATCACGCGGGAAGAAAGCATGATGCACCGCAACGAGGGCGGCTGGTATTACGAACAGCTCGAGCTGTCCACCAACTGCCGCCTGACGGATATTCAAAGCGCGCTGGGCATCAGCCAAATCAGCAAGCTGGATCGTTTCGTGCAGCGGCGGCGCGAGATCGCCCGGCGGTATGACGAGGCGTTCGCAGGTCTTCAAGGGATTGTGACGCCGTATCAGGCGCCGGACGGATACAACAGCTACCACCTGTATGTGATCCAGGTGACGCATATGCCGCGCAGGGACGCGTTCGACAAGCTGCGCGCCGCGGGCATCGGCGTCAATGTTCACTACATTCCGGTTTACAAACACCCTTATTATCAGACTCACGGGTACGCAGACGTGCGGTGCCCCCATGCTGAGGCGCTTTATGAACGGATGATCAGCCTGCCCATGTACCCGCTGCTGACGGACGCGCAGCAGGATTACGTGATCGCGCAGGTACGCGCATTGCGCGGATGACGGCGCCGCTGCCGGACATCCCCGGCCGGGCGGCGGCGTTTCTCCGGGACAAGTTTTACGCGTTCTTCTGCTGGTTTCCCTGCCTGACCGCCTTTTTACTGGGGACAATTCGCTTTCTCTATCCGGATCTGGACGGCCGCAAGGCAAGCCTGCTGCTGGTTTTCGCGTTTGTGTGTCTGTGTTCGGTTTTTATTTGGTTTGTCAAAGAGCCGCTGAAAAAGAGCAGCAAACGGTGGCGCTGGCTCTATATGCCGCTGGCAATTTTTGCGGCAGCGGCTGCCCTTCGCATTGTTTGGGTGATCCAGACAGGCCCGTTTATTGAGCCATTCTCGGATTTTGACTGGGCCTATCAGGCGGCCTTGGGTTCCCGTGAGTTTATCCATCACCATGCCACCTTTCCGTCGTGGGGGCTATATACGGGTCTCTTAAGACTGATTATTCATATGGTCGGGCCGGCGCACACCGGCGTGCAACTGTTTAACGCCGTGGCCGGCAGCGTCTCCGCCGTGCTTGTGTATTCCATTGCGCTGATTATCACTGACCAATTCGGAACGGCAGCCGTTGCAGGCATGCTGGCCGGCCTCATGCCCGCCGGCATACTGTACACCAATATGCTGAGCCCGGAGCATCCCGCCATCACGCTTTTGCTGATAGCCGTGTGGCTGATGGCTGTTACATTCAAATACGAACTGAGACTGTGGGCGCGGGTTCTGATCTGGATCGGAATCGGCCTTATTTGCGCCGTGGCCAATTACTTGAAAGCGGTGGGTATCATCCTGCTGATCGCTTACGCCATCACACAGTTTGTTTTTTTAAATCGGCAGCCCATGCTGTGGCGGCACGCGGTCAGGCCAAGCTCAGTCGTGACTAAAGTTGCGGGCGTTATTCTGTCGCTGACGCTGGTCGCCGTTCCTTTCTTCCTGGCAGGCAAAGCCATCGATAAGGCAGTGGAAACCTCGCTGGGCGTTCCCATCAACCACCGGCAGGCATCGCATTTTCTGTTCGTGGGGCTGAATACAAAGGGGGAAGGGCAGATCCATATCGGCGAATACCATCACAAAAATCTTGATTTTCTGGCTGATCACGGCTATGATTATGAGCTGACAAGTGAATGGGTCAGAGATTTTCTCAGGCGGGACTGGGCGGAAAACTACGAGGATATCCCCGGCCTGTTTGCCAAGAAAGTCCAGTGGGCCTGGCAGGATGATATCATCCCGGCGTATTATACCGGCAAGCAGACTGCGCAGAGCGAAATGGACGAAAGGTGGCTTAACGGCATCAGCCGTTATGGCTTTTCGCTGTCTCAGGTGTATTACGTGTCGCTGACCTTGCTGGCTGCTGTGGGCACTTTGGTGATCAGAAAACGTGATGCGGATAACCGGGGCTTTTTCCTGCTTTGCATGTATATATTCGGGTTTGCACTGATGCTGCTGATATCAGAGTCGCAATCCCGCTATAAGTGCATGATCACGCCGGTGATGTGCATATTGGCCGCAGTCGGGCTTTCGTCCGTTATTGACGGCGCAAGAGCCAGGCTCCTGAACCGAAAGGCAAATCAACAAAAGAGCGGATAACCAACATGAACCGCGGGAACGCGTTTTACAATTGAGCAAGGTTTATATGGTG
>CAZNVX010000327.1:1388-1743 GCA_964576225.1 uncultured Christensenellaceae bacterium | reverse complement strand
AATGAATGAAACGGTTGTTTAGGCAAGGGCTTCCCAGACAAATCATTCTATACGGACTGATCGGCGGCATATCGGCGGGGGTGGACACGCTTTTGTTCTGGTTATTGTCCAAAGGCATCAGCCCGTTTATCGCGAACGGCATCAGTGTGACGGCAGGGATCACAATCAGTTTTCTTCTCAATACGTTTATCAACTTCAAAGTGCGCGACAGACTTATTTTAAGAGCCGTCAGCTTTTATTTGGTCGGCTTTGCGGGTCTGGCGCTTTCCTCTCTGCTGCTGTATCTCGGAATTGAAGGGCTTGGGATGGCTCCGTTGTTGGTTAAGATCATCTCCGTCTTTATCGTTGCAGCCAT
>CAZNVX010000327.1:0-1378 GCA_964576225.1 uncultured Christensenellaceae bacterium | reverse complement strand
CCATCCAGTTTACACTTAATAAACTGGTGACATTCCGAAAACAAAACAAAGGAGAACAGCATGAGCAGTCTGTACATCATCATACCGGCGTATAACGAAGAAGCCAATATCGAAGCGGTGGCGCGTGAATGGCATCAGGTGGCGGAAAACGCGGGCGGAGAGGGCTCAAAGCTGGTCGTGATTGACGACGGCTCAAAGGACGGCACATTTGAGATACTCCAAAAGCTAAGCGGACAGCTGAATCGGCTGTATCCGATCAGAAAAGAAAACAGCGGGCATGGAGCGACCGTTCTTCACGGCTATCAGCTGGCATTAAAGGAAAAGGCGGATTATGTGTTTCAGACAGATTCCGACGGGCAGACCGTGCCGGATGAGTTTGATGGATTTTGGGCGCGCCGTGAAGAATACGACGCCATCATTGGCCACAGGCAGCGCAGGCAGGACGGGTTTTCCAGAATCGTGGTGACCAAGGTGCTAAAGCTGGTGCTGCTGCTGGTATTCGGCGCACGCATCACCGACGCGAACACGCCGTTCCGGCTGATGAAAAGAGAGCTGCTGGAGCGGCATATTCAAAAAGTGCCGACCGATTTTAATCTGACCAACGTGCTGCTCACGGTGTCGTTCGTTAAGAGCAAGGAAAAGATCTGCTTCATGCCCATCACGTTCCGGCAAAGACAGGGCGGCGTTAATTCAATCAATATCAAAAAAATTATCAGAATCGGCATTCAGGCCGTCAAAGACTTCCGCGTCATCAACAGGCAAACCCGGTTGTATGAACAAGCCGTCCGGACGGATGTTTCAAACACGCCCTAAAACAAACCAATACCGTCAGAAAAAATGCGGGCGACCGTAAGCTTGCGGACAGCCGTCAATATGACACGGTGATATCGCTGGTATCCGGATGCAGCGCGATCCATGTGTTGCCGGGTGTCAGCATGATTTCATCGCCGGCTTCGTCATAGTATTTTGTGACTTTCTCATAACTGTCCCGCTGCCAGGTTCCTTTTACGCAGACCCCATCGATCACAAACACCGCTTCTCCGGTACCCAGCACATCGATAATGCGCCGCCCGCTCAGTTCGTCTACCTTGGGCAGACGCACAGACTGGACGATCAGATTCCGCACCGTCAGCGCTTCGCCCGTCTCCGCGGACAGGAAAGGCTTGCCGTCCATATACCGCTGCAGCAGATTGGTGCCGGCGTCATACCGGTAGGAGACATATTTGCCTTTGCCGAAGAACGGAAGCACAATTTCGCTGATCTCGTCGCCCGCGTAAGTTTTCCCTTGGTCGTAGCTGTAACGGAAGGGAACGGGTTCGGGCTGGTAATCGTAGAGCTGCACAATCTGCGTGATGTCGCAGATCACGTTGTGCGGCGC
>CAZNVX010000326.1:0-3992 GCA_964576225.1 uncultured Christensenellaceae bacterium | reverse complement strand
TCGGAAACTCAAAGTCCACACCGATATCCTCGTAAAAGGCGCTGCCGTGTTCCCGCACCTCTATGCCACCCACCATCACGCTGCCGCCGTAGCCGTCGAGCAGGCCGGTCAGTATCTTTTGCAGCGTGCTCTTCCCGGCGCCAGAAGGGCCGAGAAAGCCGAATATCTCGCCCCTCCCCACGTCAAATCGGGTGTTTTCAATAAACGGGGCTTGCGAGTAGCTGAAGCACAAATCCTTGACGCTGATCATTTCTTAACTCCTTGAAACATCTGAATCACAACACCGTGAATCAATATTCTGAGCGCATCATCGAAAACATCCTCGCCAACCTCGCGCCGGAACATCATTGTGGAAAACAAGGCGCGCAGCGCGGCGCTATACAGACCCGCTTTCTCGCCTTGGATGCCGGGCACCAAAGCGACAAGCCGCTGCACGCTCAGGTCGTCACGCACATTATGCGCCTCCACCGCTTTGCCCGGCAGCTTCCGAAACAGCAGCTCAAGATCACCGTCCATCAGAAAACGGTACATGAACGACTGCTCGATGCTTTTGTACAGATCGAACACGAGCGACGTGATTGATTCGGGCGACGGCTGATCCTCCAAATTCTCTATCTGTTCGAGCAGCTTTGCGTGCGTCTTGTCGTGAAAAGACAAGAACACGTCAAAAAACAAAAGCTCCTTGGACTCATAGAACAGATAAAACGTCCCCTTGGGTATCCTCACCCGCCGGACGATCTCATCAACGGTGGTTTTTTTCAGGCCATATTGCAACAGGCAGGCTTCCGCTTCCTCGATCAGTCTTTTTTTGATGTGCGCGCGCTCGGCATGTGATAACGGTTTTGGCATAACGGCTCCGTCTGACTGTTATTGTTATTATGGTCATATAATACTGCAAACTTGGCTTCCTGTCAACGCCAAAGAGCGGCTCCCGTTTTCTTTTCAGGGTGTTCCAATGGTGAAAAGCAGGCGACACAATACAATCGGTCAGGTGTTCTGTCATGAGTACAGAGTCGATTCATATCAGAGCGGCTATTACCACTTCAGTGTCACCCGTCCAGATTCATGCCGGGGTTAATCCCGGCATCGCCGCGCATGCGCTCAGCCGCCGCTTTCACGCCCGCCATGTCGGCAAAGCATCCGGGGATGGACACCTTTTTGCGCTGCCGCCTGCAGCGCTCCGTCCGCCCGTCGGGGCACACATACACCGTCTCGATCTGCCCCCGCACCGTGATAAAGTGCGCGATCCATTCATCAATTCCGCTGATGCGCCGGATGTGGTGCTCCACGTAACGGGCGGCTTTTTTCCGGCGCCATGTAAGCCTGCGGCGGCGGAAGACGATTTCGCCGTTTGTGCGCACAACGCTTCTGCGCCACACATACAGCTCCGCGAAATACTCACCCACTGTAAGGAACTTAATGCCGACGGAAACAATGATCAGCAGCGCCCACAGCCATACAACGGTCGTCGTATTCCGGCTCGCGACCAAAATATAATCGAGGCAGAACGAATAAGACAGCTGAACGCCCATGCGAATCAGCCCATATTTCCTGTATGCCGCAAAGTCGAACGCATGCTCCACCGCTCTCTCCTTCTTAAACCTTATTGTATAATTCTTCATAATGAGGCTGGTTTCCTTCCTTTTTTACCATAATCCTTTGTCGCCCAGGACATTGTCCTTATTAAACACCTTTGCCACAGTTGGATACGGCTGTGCAGACACAGTTAGAATAAGCTGTTTTTGCTGTCCTCCCCACACTTTCTCCCCAACTTTCGTTGCTTATATAATCATTGTGTATTATAATAAAGCATTGAAATTTTGAAACTGGGGGAGACAGTACAATGAAAAAACCAAGAATCATCATCGCCATCGTCCTTATTGTTGGCGTGGTATTGGCATTTGGCGCTTGCAGCCAGCCGGCCGTTGCGCCTGCTGCGGATGAGCCCGCTTCAGGCGGTAAGCTGGTGTGGGCCACCAACGCTGAATTCCCGCCGTATGAATACTACGACGGGGATACCGTGGTCGGTATCGACGCGGAAATTGCCGCGCTGATTGCCGAAAAGATGGGCATGACAGCGGAGGTCTCTGACATGAACTTTGACTCCATCATCGCGGCTGTGCAGAGCGGCAAGGCCGATATGGGGATGGCCGGCATGACGGTTACCGATGAGCGCAAGGAAGCGGTAGATTTCTCAACACCTTACGCCACTGGCAAGCAGGTCATCATCGTGAAGGAAGGCTCTGATATCACCTCGCCCGAGGATCTGGAAGGAAAAATGATCGGCGTTCAGCAAAGCACCACCGGCGATATGTATATCACATGGGATTACGTGGACGAAGACCTCGCGCAAATCACCCGTTACAATAAGGGTACCGACGCTGTGATGGCGCTGACGCAGGGCAAGGTGGACGCGGTCGTTATCGACAATGAGCCGGCCAAGGTGTTTGTGTCCCAGAGCACGGGGCTTAAGATACTGGAAACCGAATATGTTATTGAGGATTACGCCATAGCTGTGAAAAAAGGCAATACCGAGCTGCTGAACAAGATCAACGCCGCACTGGCCGAGCTGACAGCATCTGGGGAAATCCAAGCGATTATTGACAAGTACATAAAAGCTAATTAAACTAAAGTATACGCTATTTGCCTGGTCTTTGTGACGGGGCAGAACGCAACTTGGCTGACAAGGGTTGCCGTTATGCGGCAGCCCTTATTCTATAAATTCCGGCAGTTGTTTTTTAAGGTTTATAAAGGGGGGAGCTGTGAAATGGCCGAATGGTGGGCAAATATCGCCAATATATTTCGGATATGTTTTATAGAAAAGGATCGCTGGCTTTTTATACTCAGAGGTCTTGGCATCACGCTGCAAGTCACATTCTTCGCCATATTGCTGGGCATATCTTTAGGTTTCATTGTCTCCATCATTCGCTCCACTCACGATAAAACAGGCAAAATGAAAACCGCCAACGCCATATGCAAGCTTTATTTGACGATCATACGCGGCACGCCGGTGGTGGTCCAATTGCTGATTTTTTATTTCGTCATATTCACGTCACCCAATGCCAGCCAGGTTTTCGTGGCCGTACTCGCTTTCGGCATCAACTCGGGGGCTTATGTCGCGGAAATATTTCGCGGCGGCATCATGTCCATCGATGCCGGCCAATTTGAAGCGGGCCGCAGCCTCGGGTTCAATTACAACCAGACAATGTGGCACATCATCATGCCCCAGGCCTTTCGTAATGTGGTGCCGCCGCTGGCCAATGAATTTATCGTGCTTCTCAAGGAGACTGCCATATGCGGTTACATCGGCCTTCAGGATCTCACCAAGGCTGCGGACATCATACGCGGCGCCACCTATCAGGCGTTCATGCCCCTTATTGCAGCCGCGGTCATCTATTTGATTCTGGTCATATTCCTGTCGATGGGTGTAACCAGGCTGGAAAGGAGGCTCAGACGCAGTGAACGCTAAACAAACGCCACAAACCGCTTATCAGGGCGACGTGCTGATCAAAACCGAACGCCTTGAAAAACACTACGGGGCCATCAGGGCTCTGGACGGCATCGACTCCGAGATCCGCAAAGGTGATGTGGCTGTTGTCATCGGGCCATCCGGCTCCGGCAAGTCCACTTACCTGCGCTGCCTCAATTTGCTCGAGCCTCCCACAGGCGGGCATATATTCTTCGAGGGCGTAGACATTACCGACCCCAAGGTGGATATCAACATCCACCGCCAGAAGATGGGCATGGTGTTCCAACAGTTCAATCTTTTCCCTCACATGAAAGTGCTCAAAAACATGACCATCGCGCCCATGCTGCTGCAAAAGCTTTCCAAAGAAGAGGCCGAGGAGCGCGCGATGACGTTCTTGAAGCGCGTGGGGCTTGCAGACCGCGCAAACGCTTATCCGTCGCAGTTGTCCGGCGGCCAGAAACAGCGCATCGCCATCGTGCGTGCGCTGTGCATGAACCCGGACGTGATGCTCTTCGACGAGCCG